>JAVBQR010000080.1:0-21749 GCA_031548865.1 Planctomycetota bacterium | reverse complement strand
GTAATTTGGGGGACAGTCTACTTAATTATGGGACGGAGGTGCAGTCCAATAATTAAGTATACTGTCCCCGAAATAACTGTCCCCGAAATTACCCGCCCGCCTTGACCGGCAGGTGCTTGATAAGCAGGACGGTGTTCCCTTTTTCGTTGTAGAAGATGTCGTCGACCAGTTTTTGAATCAGGTAGACCCCGTAACCGCCGGCGCGCTTGCCGGCGTTTTTTCGGTCCTGCATGGTCTTCACCGGATCGAGGGTGGGGTTGGGAACGCTCGAGGGAACGAAGCCTTCGCCTTCGTCCTCGACCTTGATGACGATGCGGTCGTTGAAGATGCAGTAGGAGACGTGGACGCGCTTGTCGGGGTTGAAATGGTTCCCCCAGTCGACGGCGTTGCGGCCGACTTCCTCGACGGCGAGCTTGAGGTCTTCGCAGACTTCTGGCGGCAGGTGGGTGGCGAAGAGGGCGTCGGAGAAGCGCTGGAGGCGGCGGAGCGTTTCCATCTGGCTGGCGGCGGTGAGTTCAATCCAGCCGGTGACCGGGCTGACCGCCTGGATGTTGTCGACGCCGCCGGGTGAGGAATCGGGGTCGGCGGTGCCGCCGGAGAGGGCGTTTTCGACCGCCATGGCCAGTTCGCCCTCGGAGGCGGTTTTGGGAAGGAAGTCGCTGGCGCCGGCGGCGAGGCAGTGGAGGACCAGTTTGGCGGAGGGGTCGATACCGTAGATGACGATGTTGGGGTGCGGGGTGACGGCGGATATAAGGGGGTCAATACTGTTCGCGTCGCCGCCGAGGGCGTCCGTGGAGAGGATAATCAGGTTGCAGAGGGCCTGGTTTTGCAGAAGGGTGACGGCAGCGCCGATATTCTCGATGGCTATGGCGAGGAAGTTATGCTTGATGAGCATGGCCCGCAGTGCCTCCCGCTCGCGGGAGTCACGGGCGATGACGAAGATCATCGGGCTGGGTTTGGCGGCGTCGGGGTCGGGCATATGTTGGTCCTGGGTAGAAAGCGAAAGCTGATTTGGGGGTCAATTCGTCAGGCGAACAGGGCATCGCCCATGTTCGCGCCCTTCTTTTACAATTTGCTGGACGGTTGCCCTGTCATATCCGTATTTTCTGCGCATCTTCATCAACCGTTTGAAATCCTCATCACCCTCGTCAAGCTGATCTACAGGTTCTTCTAGTTGTACAATCACTTTCACTTTTCCGCAGGTGAAGTCGTCGGGCAGAGTGAGTTGGAGTACGCCTTTATCGCCGACCAAGGCTTCCATGGTTATGGATTTCATATTTTCTCCAATTCCAGGCTAATTGGCATTTGGGTTTAGTGGTCAGGTAAACAGGGTTACGCCGGCGAGTTGGGCGGCATGGTTCAACTGGCGGTCTTTGGAAGCCAACGGCAAATCATTTTCCAGGGCGAGATACAAATAGGCGGCGTCGTAGGCAGTTAAATTATACTGGCGCATAAGCGCATAAATGCTTTTAGATGTAAATCCATCATCAGTGGTGATTTTGATTTTATCGATCATGGTATAGCTTTTTTCTACCTGTGAATAGGTCAGGCGGTTGGATTTTACAGCATTAAAAAAAGCATTTGCCACTTCCAACCTCCAAAAAGATGGAACCAAAACACCGCCTTTTTTTGACACTTTATAGGCTCGGGTTGCGTAGTTATCAAACTCATCCATTAGGACGATGCTCATTGTCACCGAACAATCAAGTACCAGTTTGGGCATCTTAGCGCCGCCCTTCATTCACCAGCTCCATTATGGTTGCTTCATCGAGATGATGTTTCCTCCGAAATTCCAGCAATTCCTGGAGGTCCTCATCATTATCATCATCATCGTTTATCTGATCTTCCGGTTGTTCGAGAAGCACCTTCACTTTCACTTTTCCATAAGGGAAGTCGTCGGGCAGAATCAATTTTAAATTACCTTGCTCGTCAACCATAGCGTCCAGTGTTATCGATTTCATGGTATTCTCCAGCATTTTGCCAGTATTTAGCGTTGAAGATTGGGAGGAAAAATAGGGTCGACAAAGCACTTCCGCCATACTAAGAGGCGGTCTGCGCGATGGTGCGGCTCACTCTGTATTGTACGCCATGGCGGAGGGGAATTCTATGGGAAAATGCGGGTTTTATTGGGGAAATGGCTTGGCTCGGAAAGGGAGAATACACATACAAAAAACTATTGAAGACAAAATACGGGAGGACCTGGGAGGTCCTCCCGTATTTTGTAATGACTGCGCGACAAAACTTCGGTTCCTACTATTATACAAATGTACAATTTATGGCCAAGAAAGGTACATAAGCCATATCAGATAACATTAGAACCACAATTCAGCCTTGGCGCGTTCGGCGGAAACCAAGGGAGAAGTATAGGCTAACGAAGCGGCAGCACTTGCCTTGCCAGCCGCGTCAGCAGCGCGACGCAATGCGGTACCTTCACTATCGATATAGTAGATCTGGTTACCAGAGGAACCCGCAACCACCGGCGCTCCCATAAGGGCATAATTTACAACGAAGGCATCGTTGTAAGTACCATACTCAGCTGCCAAGTCAACATTCGGCTCTGTAAACAAATAACCTTGATAAGGGGTTCCACCACGAGTCTGCGCTACAACCGCATTATTGACACCAGTTCCCACAGTGGGGAGACCGTTTGCATCGGCAAACGCTTGACTAATCAGATTAAGAGTCCTACCAGAGCCTACGACAGCACCACCACCTGCAGCCTGCGACCGTTCTTCACCATAAAAGAGATTGGCGAAGTTATCGCAATAAATAATGCGTTGCCCTTGGGCATTACGAAACGCGCTATTAGTATTAGCGCCAAGCTGGTATTGAGCACCGGTCTCGAAGGTAATCTGCCCAGTGGAATAATTCTTAATGCAGGTTAGCGCTGCCGATTCATTCGCCCGCATCCGGGACTGCAGCATGTTCGGGATCGCGATGGCGGCGATGATGGCGATAATCGCGATGACAATCATCAACTCAATGAGGGTAAAGCCCTGGTTTTTACGCATGGTAATCTCTCCTAAAAAAACGATTTGATTTTGAACAGTCAAAATCACACAAAAATAACGAAAATGCCCATGAGAAAACGTTTGCCTGAATTGTTTTTCAATTGAAAAAGTTATAAAGCAATGGGCTTGCCAATTGAAAATTATTTTGGTACATCGTCACAAGCAGCGGATTTTTCGCGGTGGAGAGGTCGGGTGGCTCTACAACGCGACATTTGCGGGAACCGCATCCGCAAATGCCGCATGAAGTTAGGGTTACTGGTCGTCCGAGAGGCGCTTGAGGGAAACGACGCGATATCCCCAACACTTCGTAACCCTTTGATCACACGACTGTTGTGGATGTGGTTCCCACAGCAGTCGCGTTGTTGGAGTAGGATTGTCTTACGAAATTAGGGTGGGGGAACACGGCTCCGGACCCTGTCACAAAGGACACCCCCCGTCGTCATCCCGGCTCAACCGCCCGTTTCTCCCCCGGTTCATAGCATGGACACCGATATGACGGGTGGGGGGTGATGTCTGACGTAATAGGGCTCGGAGATAAGTGCCGCTACCGTAATTTTTCTAAAGACAAAAAAAGATTTGCGGGAGTAGTTCCCGCAAATCTAGGGTTGTAGAATAAAAATTTTCTGTCCCCGAAACTCCAAAAAAAAACCCGGCGCAACTAAAAAAATCCCCCACAACCAAACCGAAACCACACCTGATTTATCGTATAAACCATTACCCTTCGGTATCACCATCCTGACAATTCGTGTCATGATATTCCAAGCCATAGACAAATTTAGTCAAGTTAAAGCAGCACCGCTATTCGTATTTGTAATTCGCTTAATATCAATACTTTGGCTTATTCTCAGCACCACTTCGTGCGACAAACGCAGGCCAAATAATCCGGTAATAGTCGCCATGCTCCCCAACAATGTCCGCTCCCGGCCCCGTTTATAGCCTATGCCGCCGCCGTTGTCCACTTGCGGTGGCTCAAGCGCGGCCAAATTTCGCTCTTCGCGGGAATACACGCACCACATATCCCCGCCACTAATTCCCCGCTTCCGCAGCCGCTTCCGGACCAATCTGCCCAGCGGGCAACCTTTGGCCGAGAACAGCGCGCCAAACTCCAGCATCTCGCCCCGCACCCGCGTCGCCGCCCCCAGCGCCGAATAGACCGGCAGCCCTCGCTCCCACCCCGCCGCGATCACCGCCGCCTTCGGCGCCAGACTGTCCACCGCGTCGACCACCAGGTCGATATCCTGCAGCAGTTCCGGCAAGGTCTCGTCGTGCGCGAAGGTGGTCACCGCTTCCACTTCCGCTTGCGGGTTGATGTCCCTGACCCGCGCCGCCGCCACTTCCGCCTTGTCCTTCCCCAAAGTGGAGTGCAAGGCCAACATCTGCCGGTTCAGGTTGGACTCGTTGATCGCGTCGCAGTCCACCAGCCTGAGCTTCCCCACCCCGCTCCGCGCCAAGCCTTCCACCACATATCCCCCCACCGCCCCCAAACCAATCACGCACACCCGTGCCGCCGCCAAGCGTTCCAAGGCTGTCTCGCCCAGGAGCAGGCGGGTGCGGGATAACCAGGCGGGGGGAGGAGGCATGAGGGGGACCTTTCGATTTGGGCGCATCTCAAGTTTGTGTAAACATAACTCTTTGCCCTGCCACATCGGACCTAATCCCACACGTCATTCCGGCGTCGCAAGCGTTGAACCGGGGTGAGACGCAACTCGCCGGAATCCAGGCCGATAGACAATCGCTACAGTGGCGTTTGCTCCTTGTCTTACGGAGGTGTAAGTTCCGACACTGATAGGGTGTTTAGTGGAACCACCCAGCAACGGTTTATCGGCTTGGATTCCGGCGAGTTACGCTTCCCCCCGGTTCAATGTTTATGGCGCCGGAATGACGTGTGGGGTGGTGTCAGGCGTAACAGGATGCGGATTGACGTAGAGGTAATCACACAAAATACTTCCCAATCAACTCCGCTAATTCCTCCCGGCTATGACAGAAATTCAAGGAATTCCTGAACTCCCGCGCCCCCGCGAACGCTTTCGAATAAAACGAGCCCAGTTTGCGGCAATGCCGAATCGCCCGCTCCGCGCCGAGGAGTTCCACCAGCAGATCATGGTGGCGGAGAATGGTCGCGCCGATTTCCGCCAGTGACGGCGGCGTGAAGGTCAGCCCGGCGCATTCCTCGACAATGCGCCGGAACACCCACGGCGCGCCCATGCAGGCCCGGCCCACCATCGCCCCCGCCGCTCCGGTCTCGAACATTCGTCGCGCCGTCACGCCGTCCCGGACGTCCCCGTTCCCCACCACCGGAATCGTCACCGAGCGCACCACTTTCTCAATCTCCCCGTAGCGGCACGGCGTCCCGTAGGCCTCCTTGGCGTGGCGGCCGTGCACGGTCAGCCAATCCGCCCCCTCCCCTTCGGCGATCCTGGCGATTTCCACCGCGTTGAAGTTTCCGGCGTCGGTCCCCACCCGAATTTTGATCGACACCGGCAGCCTGGTGTTTTTCCGCATCGCCTTGACGAGTTCCCGGATCAGTTCCGGCTGCTCCATCAACTTCGAACCCGCATTGGCGGCCCGGACTTTCCGCACGGGACAACCGCAATTCAGGTCAATCGCGTCAGCGCCGCGTTCCTCCGCCACCCGGGTCGCGTAACCCAAAGCCTCGGGGTTAGCCCCCCAGAGCTGATACAGGACCGGCCCCTCATGGGACGACCTCGCCAGGTATTGCTCCTGGGTGTCGGCGTGCTGGAAGAGTGCGTTCGCCGAAATCATTTCGGTGGCCAGGAGTCCCGGCCGGCCCATTTCCCACGACAGCAGCCGGAAGGGGAGGGACGAATAGCCTGCCAGAGGCGCCTGGACGAGATTGTTTTCCAGAGTCAGTGAAGCGATTTGCAAAGGGTGAATGCCCATGCCGGTTTCGTCTTTCCGAATTTTGTTGGAAGTAACCCAGCCAAAATGATAATCTGGGAGGTGTTACCGAAGTTTTGCAAAGTGGCGATTAAACCGCCAATCGCCACTTTGCAAAAACCATTTTCGTCTGAATTTCAGGGGTTTTTGATTTTACAAAATCGCCATTCGGCGGTTTGAATGGTGATTTTGCAAAAGTCCAGGTGTTAGAAAAAGTACTGTCGCCTCTCGCGAGAGGATACCCCCATTATGCTCGAAGCCCTGAACCTGCACAAATTCTACGGCGCCCGCCCGGCCCTGGACGGCGTCTCCTTCACCATCCGGAAGGGTGAAGTGGTCGGTTTTCTCGGCAAAAACGGCGCCGGAAAAACCACCACCATGCGTCTCCTGTCCGGTTTCCTCGCCCCCACCCACGGCGAAGTGAAAGTCGGCGGCCTTGACCCCCGCCTTCCCCAGGTCCGGGAAAAAATCGGCTACCTGCCGGAGACGAATCCCCTCCCCTCGCGCCTGCGCGTGAGCGAGTATCTGTCTTTTCGCGCCGGAATCAAGGGACTACCGGCGAATTCCCTCCCCGATCGCCTCGACGAAGTCGTCAAGCTCTGCGGCGTCGACTCCTTCCGCGACCGGCTTATCGGCCAACTCTCGAAAGGCATGCGCCAGAGGGTCGGCCTCGCCGACGCCCTCCTGGCCAAACCGGAAGCGCTTATCCTCGACGAGCCGACCGCCGGCCTCGACCCCAAGCAGGCTGCCGAAACGCGCGACCTCATCGCCGGCCTCGGCAAAAACTGCACCATACTCCTGTCCAGCCATATCCTATCCGACGTCGAGCGGCTTTGCGACCGGGTCGTCATCCTGAACGACGGCCGGGTCATCGCCGACGACAGCCTCGAAAAAATCTACGACAACAGCGTCGACGAACGGACGGTCATCCTGGAACTGATCACCCTCGAACCGGTCCGGGAGGCCCTGCGGGTCATCCCCGGCGTCCGGGCTATCGGGGTCACTCCGCCGGAAGGCGACTCGGAAGTCACCACCGTCCGCCTGACCACCCCGGCAGGAGTAGACTTGCGGCGGGAAATCTCCGCCGTCTGTACCAGCCGCGGCTGGCTCATCACCGGCATGCGCCAGGACCCGGTGAAGCTCGAGGATATTTTCCGGAAACTCACCGGGTCCAGAAGGCTGAGCGGGACGAGGCGGGGGTGATGTTGGCGGGTGCAGTTGCATAGACAGAAAGGAAATCAACATGACGACTTCGACGATACACAAAAAAATGTCGCGGAAACCCTTGCGCATCCGCCCCGAATTTTTGCCGGAATCCGCCAAGTACGCCACTATCGACGACACGGAATACGTTCTCATACCGGTGAAGGATTTCGCGGAATGGTACGAAGACATAGAGGACCGTGCGGTTGGTGAATATGTGCGTGACGACCCCACTCCGGCGGTTCCCGGCGAGGAAATGATGCGAAGAGTGAATGATGCATGACGCAAAATTGTTTCGGGCCTATCCGCACGATTGCTTTGTCAGGTTATGCCTGAGTGACGTAAAGACCCTAGCCGCGCTTATGCGTTATTGCGGCAAGGTCGCGCCGATCGATTTGCTCGACCTGGAATCCCTATGCTGCCTAAACTCGAATGCGGTGGACGGCAAGCTGGAGGAACGCATCGGGGACTTGCGTTTTTCCGCCCGTTTCAAGAACGGCGGCCAAGCGGTGGAAGTGTTCATTTTCCTGGAACACCAGTCCACTCCGGATCGGCTTATTCCTTTTCGCCTGCTGGAATACATCGTCGACGCCTACCGACAGTTTTTGTCGGAATTGGCGAATGGCGATAAGAACCAGGCGAATTACGGCCGCTTCCCTTATCCCCTGGCCATCATCCTGTATAACGGCCCAAAGCCGTGGAAGGGAGCCTTGCGGATGCGGGATCTGATCTGCCAAGCACCCGGGGCGGACCCGGCGGTTTTGGATTTCCCTGTTCACTTCGTCGATGTCGCGCGGCTCCCGTTGGAAAATGACATTGACGATCCGGCTTTACGAATTTTACTGGAAGCTTTACAGGCTGCGGCGCTGGGCGAGATGATGGACCGGTATGAAGGTATTTACGAGAAGTTCATGTCCTTGCTGGGCGATGCGCGGGCACGCTATATATTCGGCGGATTTTTTCATTACGCCGGCGCACTCTGCAATCCGAAGTATTATCTTGAAATTGCCAAAAACATGGCATACAAGCTGTTTGGGTTTAAGGAGGGAAATGAAATGGTGAAAACTTTTTTTGATGAAGTGGAAGAAAAAGGTTTGGCAAAAGGCCTAGCTAAAGGTTTGGCTAAAGGCAAGGTTGAATCGATTCTGTCGGTTTTGCACCTCCGTTTTGGCTCGGTTCCGAAACCGGTTGTGAAGGCACTGGAAAAATGCGCCGATATTGATAAGCTGGAAAAATTGGTGCCGGCGGCGGTTACCTGCGCGGATTTGGAGGATTTCCAGCAGAAGCTTGGGTTGTAACTTTACAGAAGAGAGAAGAATATTTCCTGTAACCTAAGGACCCGCCCCATGCACAAATTCCTGGCGCTCACCCGAAAAGAAGCGGCCGACATTCTTCAGAATCCGCCCATTCTTTTCGCCACCGCCTTCTTCATTCTCCTCGACTCCTTCGCCTTCTACCTGACCACGGTCCGGCAGGCCACCCCCGTCGCCGAATTCGGGGAAATCGCCCTCTTCATCCTCTTCACCTCCATCATCCTCTATCCCTTCGTCTCCATGCATTCCCTCGCCCAGGACAACGCCGACGGCACCATCGAAACGCTCCTCACCGCCCCGGTAAGCGCCTTCACCGTCGTCCTGGCCAAATATTCCGGCGCCATGCTTTTCGTTCTCCTGCACCTCCTGCACGGACTGGTCTACGCCATTCTCCTCGACTACGGCGGCAACCTCGACTGGAACGCCGTCATCCCCGCTTTCCTCGCCCTGGTCGCCTTCGGTTCCATCGCCATGTCCCTGGGCGTTTTCATTTCCTCCCTCACCACCTCGCCCGTCGCCGCGGCGGCGGGAACCGGCGGCATCCTTCTCTTCCTCGCCATCGTCGCCGGCATCGACCCCTACTCCGGCGGCGCCGCCTATCTCCTTTACGCCATGAGTTACCTCCCCGATTGCCGGCACTGGATCGCCGGCGAAATCGACCTGAGCGGCAGTGTCTATTTCATCTCCGTCACCGCCTTCTGCCTGTTCATGGCCTGGCTCGCCATCAACAACCGGGAACCCGCCAACCAACCCGTCTCCGCCGTCGTCCGCCGCCGGCTCACCGTCACCTATCTCCTGGTCCTGGTCGGCTTCCTCCTCCTCGCCGTCCAGGCCGCCATGATCCACATCAAAGGTGTCTGGGAAGGCGGACACCCCTTCACCACCGCCTTTGACAGCCTTCCCCTTCCCTGGTTCCTGCCCCTCCTGTTCGCCGCCGGCGCATTTTTCTGGTCGCTCCTCACCTTCCGGGCGGCGCGCCGGGCGCAATTGAGCGACTCCAACAGCTACCGCAATCCCAAATACGCCACCATCTCCGACACCGCGGTCATGAAAGCCCCGGTCTACTATTACGAGGAAAACAATCGCGCCAAACGCCGCCTCTACCTCACCGCCCTGGCCGCCCTGGCCATTCTCGTCAATATCAACTGGCTTGTGCACTATCCCTGGCGCACCTTCGCCGACTCGCGCCGACCCCTCCGCTACCTGACCGTATTGCAGGACCGCTCGCTGGATTTCACCCGCGAAGGCATCAACTCCCTTTCCCCAGTCACCCGGCGCGCCCTCGATTCCCTGCAAGGCCGCATGCAGTTCTATTCCTTCCTGCCGGAAGGTCTGTCCGTCCACGAGGTGCCGGTCGCGGTGGAAACGCGTCACCTCCTGGAACGCTACCACGACTACAATTCGCAGTTCACCGTCTCCTTCGCCGACGCCGTCCGCGAGCCCGCCCTCGCCAAGCAGCTCGCCGACGCGCTGGAAATCAAACCGGAGAACCTCGCCAACACCCTTATCGCCGATTACCAGGGACGCCGCATCGCCATCCCCGCCGCCTCCCTCGCCGCCCCGCCCGACTGGCGGCGGCAAATCGCCGGCGACGAGCGCTGGGTTTACGACGGCGAACGCCGCATCACCCAAACCGTCATGCATCTCGCCGACCCCCGCGTGCCCCGCATCCTCTTCAGCTACGGACACCTGGAAAGCTCCCTCGCCGCCGGCGCCTACCCCGACCGCACCGCCTCCCGCCTCGCCCACGCCCTGGCGGGAGCCAACATGCAGGTCCGCCAGCATTCCATCGCCCATACCGGCGACATCCCCTCCAGCTGCGACGTTTTCGTCATCGCCTCCCCGAGGATTAACTTCAAGGCCGAGGAAACGGTGGTCCTGCGCAATTACCTGAAACAGGGCGGGCGCCTCCTGGTCCTCGCCCCCGGCGCGGGACCCGATTACACCGCCGCCGGGGATCCGCTTAACGATCTTCTTTTCGAACTCGGGGGTTCATTCCGGGACGACATCATCGAGGACAAAAAGAACAACGATCACGGCCAGGCCCTGGCCCCGCTCGGGAAAAGCCGGGGCGGAAGCGAAGGCGGCGGCGCGGTCGGCCTGGTCTTCCCCCTGGCCCGGTCGATTCGCGACAATCCGCGGGTGACCGAAAACGGCTGGACCAGCGAACGCATGATCGAGTCCTATCCTGAAGCCGTTTCCACGGCCATGGGGAGCGGCCAGAAGCGCCCGGGGCCGTTCACCCTCGCCTACCGTTCGGTGGCGCCCGGCGAAGCGCGCGAGGCGCGGATTGTGGTGATGGCGTCGGGGCGCATGGCGTCGGACGCCGACATCGGCAGGGGTGCGAACGAAGCCCTGATGCTGGCGATGGTGCATTGGCTGGCGGGACGCGAGGAAACGGGTGAGGTGCCGGCCCGGGCCTGGGTCGACCGGCGGCTGAATCTCACCGGAACGCAGCTCAGGGGAATCATGTGGATTGCCCTGGTGGGTTTGCCGTTGTTGTGGGTGCTGGCGGGAGTGTCGGTGTGGTGGCTTAGAAGGGAATGAATTTTTGCCGCATCACCGTGCAAACCGCTGCACGACGATTGTCCGATTTTCTCAACAAATCAACTGCGAGATCATAAATGTCCAAACGCCGTACCATAATCTTCATCATCCTCGCCCTCGCCCTCACCCTCACCTCCCTGGCACTCAGCCGGCGCGATTCCCGCGACTGGCGCGCCAACCGTTCCCGCCGCCTGTTCCCCTTCCCCTGGCAGGACGCCGCCGGCATCGTCATCAAGCGTCCGGGCGAGGAGGAACTCGCCTTCGCCAGAAAACCCGGCGGGGAATGGCAAATCCGCATCGGCGAGGATCTCCAGGACAGCCTGAACCTCACCGCCGCCCAGGCGGTCGAAGCCCTGGCCACCCTGGCCTGGAGGGAAACGCAGAGCGGCCGTACCGCGCCGGATGCCGACCAGGCCGTCACCCTCACCGCCACCAGCCAGTCGGGACAAGTGGTCTCCTTCGCCTTCGGGGACGTCCAGAACAACCTGCGCGCCGCCATCATCGACAATTCGCCCGAACCGGTCTACGGCGTCAACCAGGACCTCCTTAGCTTCCTGGATTGGCCCCGGGAACGTTTTCGCAACCTTCACCTCGCCAGTCCTCCCGGTAACGTCAAGCCGAAGAGGATTTCCCTCGTCCCCAACGGCGACGCCGGCCTGGCCATCACCCTCGAACGCACCCCCGCCGGTTGGCGGCAAACCCTCCCCGTGCCGTGGCAGGTCGACGAAACGCGCCTCGACCTCCTCCTGCGCTGGCTCGACCGGCTCAGGGGCGACTCCATCGCCGCCGAGCAGACCGGCGATCTGAAATGGTTCGGCTTCACCCCCAAGTCGACCCGCATCGAGGTCTGGTACGACGCGCCGGAAGGCGAAGTGCAGCGCCGCATCGAAATCGGCAAGGAGGCGGATTCCGAACACGTCTATATCCGTGACGCGGGACGGAACCCCGTTTTCAGCCTGCCCAAGGAAATTCCGGCGGAAATCTCCATCGACGTCGCACAGGAGCATCCGGTGCTGTGGCGGAATTTCTACCGGAAACGCGCCCTGGATCTCCTCGAAGGGAAAGCCCCCGAGTCGATTGTCGTCGAGCGCCTCCTTCCCACGCCGGAAAAACTCACCATCCTGCAGGTGAACGACGCGGCCGGACAGCGCTGGCAGGGCACCCTCGAAACGCCCGCCGGCAGCCAGTCCTTCCCGATCGATCCCCCCGACCCGAACGACAATATGCGGCCCCTCTCCGCCCTCCTGACCGGGCTCTCGAACCTGCGGGTGAAAACCTTCCTGGCCGACGTCCCCCCGGGCGGTGAGACGGAAAACTGGACCTCGTATCCGGCTTGGCGGATCACTCCGCGCCTCCCGGCGGAAGACGGTGCGCCGACCGTCCTCAATATATATGCGGACGACCGCGACGGAGACTTCCCGTCGGGGAAACCTTTCGTGCCCGGCCGGGCGGAAGCGCAGGAATTGCACCCGCTACCGGGTTATCCCGAGAAGGTCGGCTTCGCCTTTTCCCTGTCGGATCAAGCGGCGGTCATGGAGACTTTCGGGGAATTGTCCTACCTCCTGTGCCTGCCGCCCTACCGTTACCGGTCGGCGAAACTCATCGATTCGCGGCCGAATTCCTGGACCAGGGTGGAAATCGCGAAGGAAGGCCGGACCCAGGCGTACATAAGAAACGCAAATGATGTTAACGAGCAATGGTGGCGCGTGGACGATGAAAAACAACCCTTGATGGATGACAATAACGCCTTCATCAACGTGCTGCTTGAGCTCAGTCAACTGAAATCGGAGGGCTTTGTCGCGGATGGAATGGGGGATATTGGCGAATTTGGGCTTGACCAGCCGGAAATTACCGCCATAGTTTATAGTTCCGCCGACCCCCAAAAATCGGAAAGGGAGGAAACGCTTCTTTTCAAGCTATCCATCGGCAAAGCGGCTGAAGGCACGGACAAGTGTTACGCCAGGCTGGGAGAGGCGGGACCGGTGTTTTTGCTGCCGGCTCGCATGGGCAGGGCATTGGGAGAGACATACCATTAACAATGGGTGGGATTGGCCTGGAGCGTATTGTGGAAGAAAACCATACGGACCCGGCCAGACGCTTAGTTTAGGGAAGAGATTATGACGAAAGCGAAGACCGCGAAAAATTCAGCCGACGCCAAGACCGAGGAAAGCAAAATCGTCAAGCTGAAAAAGGACGATATGGAGGGTTCCGATTCCCAACGCCTCGGCGAGGGTCGGACCAAGGACCCGGATTCCCAGCGCCTCAAGGCGCCAAAGTCCGGCCCCGATTCCCAGCGCCTCAAAGCCGCCGAGAAGACGGCGGAAAAAGCCGAGGAGAAAAAGGACGACAAAACCCCGAAAGCGGCCGGCAAGAAACCCGCCGGCAAAACCCGGGACACCGATATCATCCCCGCTCCGGTGCAACCGGCCGAAGCGAAACCGGTCAGCGCGTTTCTAAACGCCGGCCTGGGAATTCGCGGCGCCTCGAAAAAACCCGCCCTGTCCCTCGCCCCGGACGTCATGACCCTGGGCCGCTCTGCCCAGCCCAAACTGGAAACGGTGGCGCGGCCGTCCGATCGGCGCTTGTCGAAGAAGGAGAAGGACGACCTCAAGGCGACCCTGTTGGAACGCCGCGAACGTTTGCTCGCCGGCATGCGCCGGGAACTCGCCATGCAGAAGGAACGGGCGGAATCGAAGGCGGCGGACGAGGTGGACAAGGCGACGGACGCCTACGACGAGGATTTGTCCTTTGAAATCGCCACCGCGAACGACCAGGAATTGCAGGACATCACCATCGCCCTGGAAAAGATTGAAAAAGGCACCTACGGCGAATGCGAGGTGTGCGGTTGCGCGATTTCCCCGTCCCGCCTGAAGATTCTGCCCTCCGCCACCACCTGCGTGGCCTGCCGGGGACAGGAGGAAATGGCCCGGCGCCGCGATGACAACCAGCAGATTTTCACCATGATGTCGGAAGAGGGCGAGACGGAGACGGAAGGGATTTAGAATCGAAAACCTCGCTTGGCCACCAGGGGACGAGCCACTTGGCGAACACCAATTTGCGCATAGAGTCGAAACGCTATGCAAAAAAAGGACCTATAAACCGAAGCCGGCAGATTTTGGCGGCGGTTCTGGTGTTGGCGACGGTCAGCGCCGCCTATCTGGTGTTTACCCGCGACGTGAGCTGGGAGCGGCGAAACAGCGGCGCCCGCCGCCAGGGTTTAAACGCGGTGCACAACGGCAATTTTCTGGCGGCGCGCGATTATTTCCAGAACGCCTTGGCGAACCACCCCTACGATTGGCGGACGCATTACAACTTGGCGAACATTCAATCCCACCGCCTGAACGATCCGGAAGCGGCGTTGAAGCATTATCTTTACACCCTGGCCTATTGCCCGGAGTCGGCGATCCTGGCGAGGGCGCGGGCGGAGGTGGACATACTCCGCCTGGTGCGGTCGGGGGAGCTGGAGAACCCCGCCGACGCCCTGAACGACATGTTCGACAGCGCCGAAGGCGGGGCGCGCTGGCTGTTCGAGCAGCGGCTGAGCCTTCCTGCCCGGGGCGAGGCGGAAGCTTATTGGCAGGGTTGGCGGAAGCGCGGCCGGGGGATGTTGGCCAATCTGCGCATCCGCATCCGGGGGGAAAGTTTGTACGATGCGTATATGGAGGTGAGGTATCCGGACGGGACGGTGATGTCGATGCACTTCACCGCGCGGCTCAGGGATATTTGGCGCTTGAGTCTGGCATTTCCATAGGAGGTGAAAAATGTCCGTGGACGCTGTCCGCCTTAGGATTGACGAGCTTGATGCGGAGCTGGTGAAGATACTGGATGCGCGAGCCAATGCCGGCCGGGAAATCGGCCGGCTTAAACATGCGGCAGGCCTGCCTCTCAGCCAGCCGGGTCGGGAAGAGGCGGTTTTGGCCCGGGTGGCGGGGCTGTCGGACGGATCGATGCCGCCGGAGGCGCTGGCGCGCATTTTCCGGACGGTCATGGCCGAAACCTTGGGATTGCAGCGGGCGGAGGACGGGGGAAAAATCGATGCCGCCGGGGTGATTGTCGAGAACGGTCCGGTGGCGGAGGGGCATTACCGGATGCGCATTCGCGCGGAAGAATTGGCGGGGGTTTTCCGGCCCGGACAATTTTTCCAGTTGCGGATCGGCAGAGAGGGCGAGGGGTTTTTTCTCCGCCGCCCGTTTGCCCCGTCCGAATATTTGCCGGACGGGTTTGCCTTTGTTTACGCGCTGGTGGGTGAGGGGACGCGGCGGCTGAGCGGTTTGCCGCCGGGGTATGAGGTAAAGGTATTGGCGCCGTTGGGCCGGGGTTATACTTTGCTGCAACGGGGGGAGCGGGCGGTGGTGATGGGGGGTGGCTGCGGAGCGCCGAGCGTTTTACCGTTGGTTCGGCGGCTACGCGGGGAGGGGGTGGAGACGCTGGTTTACCTGGGCGCCCGCAGTGCCGGGATGCTGCTGGAAGAGGGCGGATTCAAGGAATGCGCGCACGAACTGAGCGTTGCCACCGACGACGGCAGCCGGGGCGTCCGGGGGAATCCGGTGGCGCTTTTCCGGGAGGATTGCGGCGGCGCGTCCGGAATCCTGACGGAAGGGGTGAAGAGGATTTATGCCTGCGGCCCCCTCGCCATGTTGCGTGCGGCGGCGGAAGCGGCGGATGAAATGGGGATTCCCTGCGAAGTTTCCCTCGAGGAACGCATGGCCTGCGGCTTCGGGGCCTGCATGGGGTGCGTGGTTCCCATGGCGGCGGACGGGGAAAACGCGGCGGCGCGCTACCGGCGGGTTTGCCATGACGGACCGGTGTTCGAGGCCAAGGAACTGGATTGGCGGGCGATACGTTAAAACGGCCCGGCATGCAATTGCGTGACGTTCGCCTGGTTCACATGCTCCTGCGTGACATGCAGCTGATCCACTTCGCGCGGTTTGGCCACAAACGGATTGGTGGAAAAGGGCACGTTGTTGAATTCGGAATCCGTTCTGGGAGGAACCGGCGGACTGGCGCCGAACCCGCCGGCAGGGCCGGCATCAGAGTATCCGGGCGGAGTGTAGTGGTAGCCGTAACCGGGGATAAAAGTGTAATCGCTGTCGCCGGCGGGTCGGTTATTTTGGGCCGGCGGCGGGGCGGCGGAGTCGCCGGACTCCGGAAACGGCGGCGGAGGCAGGTCTGGCCCGTACTTATCGCCGTCGGCGAGAAACGCGTCGTAGGGGGAGAGATTGGGGGTTTGGCCGGCATTCAACTGGCGATAGGCGCGTAGATAGGCCTCGATCTGCTCGTCACGGTGCAGTTGGTCGTAATCCGGGGAGATGGCCTGGACCGCTTCCTGGAAATTCGGATTATGGTAGTCCGACAGCTTGCCGGGAATCCAGGCGTAGTCCTCGGCTCGACTCGAACGCCTGAAAGGCAGCATCGGCACCGCGAACAGGGCGACAAGGGCCATTCCGACCAGTAACCGCCAAAACGAACCGCTACAGACACGCGTTGACATGTTTTTCCCTCCAACTTTTTCCCTCTCCGGCCGCAATTTTCTTCAGCCGCCAGCACCTCCTTTTCTATGTCATTATCCCCGGATGTATCGTTCGTCCCACAACGCTAGTTTTGCAGGAAACGTTTCCGCAAATGCCGCGTAGCGGAGTCACAAGGGTAGCGGCTTATGTAACATAAAGGTCTCCCGGAGGGGCTGGAAACCGACACTGCGGTATAATGCCAGGGCCGCCGCGTTGTCGGCATAAACATGCAGTTCCAAAGCCTCCCCGCCCAGGTCGTGCAGGTAACGCATCATGCGGGAAAAGTTAATCCCGGCATAGCCGCGGCGCTGGAAATTGAGCGGCGTATTCACCCCGAACACGCCGAAAATCGCCTTCCCTTCGTGCCTGGACTCCCCTTGCATCAGCCCGAAAATCGCCCGGGACAGCAGCCCTTCCCCGCTTTTCCCGACCAGTTCGTGATCCCAAAGTTCGCGGTCGCGAAACACCCGGTCGAGCCAGGTCCTGGCCGTGCGCTTCCCCACGTGGATTGTCGCCCACTCCGGCAACGGCCGCACCGGACCGGCGAAGGCGGTCAGATCCGCCCGCATGACGACGCTCCGGCGCACGACAACGAACCCGGCCCGGGTAAACAAACGGTAAAGATCGGGCTCGACGGCGAAAACCCCGGAACGCTCCGAACCGTCGGCAAGGACATTGTAAATATACCCCACCGGCCACGACCCCAGCGCGTCGACAAAATCCGGACGCGGACGGAAGCGTTCGATCGCCGCCAAACCCATGGCCAGCAATTTCCCGCCAATCCCCCGCCGCCGATGTTCCTTGTCGACCAGGATCAGCTCGACCACCCCCGCCCAGGGATAACCGTCCTCCAGCATCTGGTTCACATGCACCAGGCCGGCCAGGGCGCCGTTTTCGTCCCTGGCGATCAGGAGGCGCCCCAGCATCCGGCCCGCTTCATCCGTGGTGTGGTGGGCCAATAGCGCCCCCGACCAGGGGAAAAAGGCATGGCGGCCCTGGCAATTGCGGTTCCATAAGGCGGCGACCTCCTCGAGGGCGGCGGCTTGGTAGGGTTTGTCCCATTCGCTGAAGCTGTAGGGCATGTGGAGGTCCTATTTACAATCGGAAAAAAAGCGCCCCCGATAAAGGGGGCGCCGCATTGAATTTCCGCCGCTGCCACAAATTCTCAATCGCCGCCGCAAGCCGCGACCTCCTCCTGTTCCGGCGACTTTTCCGCGCCAATGCCGGCGTCGGAACCTGCGCAACCGCCGCCGCAGCCGGTGCAACGCTTGTCATGTTCGGCCAGTTCATGGGCGTAGGAATTCGCCGTCGCGCACAGCGAGTCGAAATGGCAGCCGACAATGGCGTCGGCGCCGTCATGGGTACCGAACAGGCCGTGCTTTTCGACGATTTCCCGCAGGATGTGCGGATGGTCGATCTGGGGGCAGGGCCGGCGGAGATCCTTGTGGAAGGGGGCCTTGCCGCGCATTTCCCGGAAAGCTGCGCCGCGGACGCATTCGCCCAGGGATTTCTCGTGGACGTTGTCCTTGGCGAAATGCACAAACACGCAGGGTTCGACAAAACCCCGGGAATTGATGTGCAGGTAGCGCCGGCCCCAGGCGATGCAGCCGTCCACCGAGTCGCCGTCGTTCCAGAAATCGAAAACCAGGAGCGGCTTGTTTTTGCGGGCGGCCTGAAGTTTCTCGCGGCGTTCGACCCGCTGTTTGCCGGTGGGGACGAGGGACATGTCCGGTTCGCGGCCGATGGGGATGTACTGGAAGACCCAGCCGAAAGCGGCGCCGTGCTCGACCATTTGGTCGAGGAAGCCTTCGGAAATCGAGGCTTCGTGGTTTTTCTTGGTGTGGGTCAGGCTATAGCCGAAGAGGACGCCGTTTTTCTTCAGCCGGTCCATGGAGGCGAGGATGCGCTTATGGGCGCCGGGGCCGCGCCGCGCGTCGGTGAATTCCTCCGTACCCTCGATGGAAATGGCGGGGTAAATGTTCCCCAATTCGCCGAAGCGTTTCGCCATGTCTTCGTCAATCCGCATGCCGTGGGTATAGACCATGAAGAACATGTCGTCGAATTCTTTGGCGATTTCCTCGAGGTGCGGCCAATAAGTGGGTTCGCCGCCGGAGATGGCGATGAAGTGGATGCCCATTTCGTCACGGGCTTCGGTGAGGATTTCCCTCACTTTCGATACCGAGAGGGACTGGTCTTTCGGGTACTTCCAGGCGTAGCAGCCTTCGCAACGCAGGTCGCAGGCCATGGATGGGGAGAGCAGGATGAAAAACGGCGGGTTTTCGCCGTATTTCTCGCGATACGCGGCACGCTTTTCCTCACCCTTGTGAATGGCGTTAAAAAATAGGTTAAAGGCCACTTTTTGCTGGGTGGCTTTGGAAAGGTAGGGAAATTTGCGTTTGGTCATCTCAAAAAAACCACGGGCGGCGTCGACACGGCGTTCGAGTTCATCCGGGGTTCCCTTATGCTGGTCAATCATCATTTTAATGCCGTTGGCGCTGAATTTGTCAATCATACCCAACAGCAACTCGGGGGTATGTTTGGTTAGTGCCGGCAAAAAAGTCGCCATTCCTTTACCCAACAAATAATTTTTTAGCGTATTTATAGATGTAGCCATTTGACGCCTCCTAGTCGATTAGGGGGTCCCCCGTGGGACATATCCCTTATCGCGTTCAAGTCGCCTCCATTAGACCCCAGAACGCTGGGAAGTCAAATGCTTTTCACGGTTTTTTCCGACTGAAGGCGGATATTGCTCACTCGCCTCCCCGTTATATTCTGTAGGACAAAAACCCCCAATCCCGCTATTTCCACTCGTAATACTATGTAGGGGCGGGAGGAAGGCCACCCGCCTTTATTAACATAATTCTGCCTTGGCGACGATTCGTGGCTAGCTTATCAATAAACGGCGTGAATTATGGCTTTTTAGTACTGGAATTTGGCATAACCCACTATTAAAATTTCACCCCGATATCGCCCCGCGCCTGGCGGGTGGTCTGGTTCGACCGCTGATACCAATCGTAGCGGGCGGTAAAATCGAAACGTTTGCCGGTATAGATCAGCCCCGCGCCCAGATTGTAGCGCGCCTGCCCGGGTTCACCTTCCACCACTCCCACTGCATTTGCGCCGGCGCCGGACAGGCCCTGATAGGTCAGGGTGCCGTCCAATCCGCCGTTTTCGAAATCGTGGGCGTAGCCAGCATTGCCGGTCAGACGAAGCAGGTGGCGCGGGCCGCGCAGCACGTCGAAGCCGAGAGTCAGGTCGAGCGGTACCATCAGGGAATCCCGCTTAACCGCGCCGATTTGCAGGACGCTGGTGTCGCCGAGGCTTTCCGCATGCTCCTTGTTGACGGCGTGGATTTTCTCGATGCCGATGGATGGGGACAGGGTGAGCCGATTGCCGACCGCCATGTCGTAACCGAGTTTGCCGCCTACGGCCCAGGAATAGGAGTCGAAGTCGGCGGTTCTCTGTAAACCGCCGCGCAGATCCGAAAGCTGGTTGTCATGCTGGGTGTAGACGGCCTGGGCGGCGAGGTTCAGGCCGTTTTGGGCGTGGTATGAACCATATACGCCGCCCATGTAACCGCTGATTTTCGAATCGTTCGCGGTGGCCGCCTTGTCGAGGTAGTCGCCTTTCTGGTGGGCGACGGCGGCGCCGACAGTGATGCCGCCGATGGCCTTGTCGTAACCGAGGATGAAGCCCCGGGGTTTGTAGGTGTAGCCGGAGATGCCGTATTCCAGGCTGGCGTCTTCGTCGGCGCCGAAAGCTCCGGCCCATATGCGATCCCGGCGATCCTTTTCCGGCGCGCAGGGGTCGGGGGGGCAGAGGCTGGCGTTGGCGCTGCCGACGCTGATGACGTTCTCCGGCCAGCTTTCACCGAGTCGGTCCATTTCGGCGCCGAGCAATTCGCCGCGGCGAAACAGGGCGTCCATGAAGCGGTCGGTGGTATTGTAGACCGCCGCATTCGGTCCGTATTGGGCGGCGCCGTTGTACATTTCGTAAAGGCCCTGGTCGGCATAGCCGCCGTAACCTTCAATCACGGCGCCTTTGCCGCCGACGAAGGCGCCGAGCACCGCCTGGTTCAATTCTCCGGACGATCCCGAGACATCGACGTTTTTTTCCTGGGCGGCGAGGAGATTATAAATCAAATCCGCCTGGCCTTGCGCCATGCCGCTGCCGTTCGCCCAGATGTTTGCCATATTGTTGCGGAAGTTTTCACGATCCGTGGCGGAGCGGTCGCCGGTCACGCCTCCGTCCACCCGGGTGAGTTTGAGGGTGGCAGGAACAGGGTCGGCTAAGGGGACGATGTCACCGCCGCTGTTATCGCCGTCAAGGTAGGTTTCGGCATGGTCCGAATCATCCTCCGCGTCGTCGTTAACCTCGGAGGCGCCGGCGTCGGCGCTGTCGTTACTTCCGGTATCGGTATCGGGTCCGGTACCGGTATCGGTATCGGAATTGGATCCGGTGTCGGAGTCGGAACCGGTGTCGGAACCGGTGTCGGAACCGGTGTCAGAACCGGTATCGGATCCGGTGTCAGAACCGGTATCGGTGTCGGAACCGGTGTCAGAATCGGTATCGGTGTCGGAACCGGGATCACCGGCGGGAGGGACCACGGGGTTTTGCCAAACAAGGGTGTAGGTTCCCATGCCGGTGCGGAGGTAATTGGGAATGGCGCCCTTGATTTCCTTGGCGGTGAGGAGGGTGAGGCCTTCGGTACCGATGTTGCCGCCGCTGCTGCTGGAGTTGAGGTAGCGGGACAGGTCGCGGGTCAAATCCAGGGACGATCCGGAACCGAAGGTGACGACGCTGTCCTTGGCGGTGAGGGTGGTGGCGGCCGAGCCGGATCGTCCGATCCGATAGGAGCCATCGATGTTGACGCCGCCCAAGCCTTCCACCCCGATGTTCCCCTGCCCCGCGTCGAGGGTGGCGCCGGCGGCGATGTTGAGGATTTGTGCCGCCGCGCCGCCGATGACGCCGCCCTTGCTTCCGGTTCCCAAAACGCCACCGGAGGAGACGGAAATTCCGTCCCCTCCGCTGGAGAGAAACAATCCCTTCGGTACCCATAACTCGTCGGTGGGGGGGCGTGGCCCTCCGTTCAAAATCAACGCGCCGCCGTTGCCGATCGTCACGTTGTAGAGGCCGGGGTTGTCGGCCAAACTGGTGGTCAGGGTGGAACAATCGCCGAGACTCAGCGAACCGCCGGGGATGGTCACGGTTTTGGCGGTTACCGCCGCGTGTTTGTGTGGGTCCCCGTCGCCGCCGGTGCCGTCGGC
>JAVBQR010000043.1:0-4565 GCA_031548865.1 Planctomycetota bacterium | reverse complement strand
GGTACAATCGCCACTTGGCAAAACTTCAAGGCGTCATTCCCCTTCCAAACTCAACCCGCCGGATCCGAACGACGACCGCGCCGCCGCGTCGGGATCCAGGGGCAGGAAAATGGAAAATACGCTGCCGGCCTGGTCCGTCTCCACTTCGATGCGGCCGTGATAAGTCTCGACCAGCCGCCTCACGATATACAGCCCCAGCCCCAAGCCCATCGAATTGCCGCTTCCCGCCTTGGTGGTGATGCTGGGCTGAAAGAGGGTATCCCGGACAGACAGGGGAATGCCGGGGCCGTTATCGGCAATCGCCACGGTGATTTCACCCGCCTCGTGCCGGGCGGTGAGGTTGATGCGCCGCTGCGGCGTGCCGGCATCCCGCATCGCCTCGGCGGCATTTTTCATGATGTTCAGCCAAATCTGCATGAATTCGCCGATATTCCCGTTGATCAGGGGCATCCCGGGCTGGACGTCGGCCCGCACCTCGACCTCCATCAGGGTGTCGCGGAGGAGCTCGATGGCGCGGGCAATGGAGTCGGCGAGGTCGATCGGTTCCCGGTTCGCGTGGCCGCCCGAAGACAGCTGCTTGATGGAATGGATGATGTTCGCCGCGTGCTTGCTGGCGAAGACAATGTCCCGGCAGCTCCGGCCGGTCATCCAGGCATCCCGCAATTTATCGGTGTCGCGGGGGAGTTTGCCGGCCACCTCCCCCCCGTACATGCGGACGAGATCCTTGGCCGTTTCATACTCCACCCGCTGTTTCTGGGACAGCACCCGCGCCTTCTCCCGCACTTCGGCGCTGGAAAGTTCCGCCTCCGCCTCCATCCCCCGCTCGAACCACGGCGCCAGATCCGGGGCGTAATGGCGGAAATATTCCCCCAGCTTCAAACCGAGATGCTGCGAGGAGCTCATGAGCACGCTGGTGGCGTTGTTGAGTTCGTGCGCCAGTCCGGCGGCGAACTGCCCCAGGGTCGCCATGTCCTCCGCCTTGTGGAGGCGGATGTTCGCCGAGACCCTCTCCTTCTCCGCCCGGGTGAGGCGGAACTGCCGCCGCTCCAGTTCCTGCATGATGACCGGGAAAAACTGTTCGCGGAAGGTGCCGTAGCGGTCCACGTCCACCGCCTCGACCGTGTGGTCGATCCACGCTACTAGGGAATCCTCGTCCGCCGTGGCGTCAAAGACCGCCAGCGCCGTGTCGGAGAAATAACTCCGCACCCCGATGAACCCGCCTGGGAGGCTCCGGTACAGGAACAGCCGTTCCCGAGCCCCGCTGTCGGATTCGAGGGTGATGGTGCAGCTGAACGAGCCCTTCAGGACGTAATAAAGCCGGTCGTTCGTTTCGTCCTGGACGAGGATACGCACTCCCTTCCGGACCGTCAATTGTTTGTCCGGATCCGAGAAGTAGGAACGACGGATGCGGTCGGCCCACAGCCCGATGCGGCGGGTCTTGGACATCATCCGGCCGAGCTGGGGGATGGTGTCGGAATCGGGGCGGACCAGCTTCGGGGCTACCGGCCCGGTGCCCGCGTCCTGGGCCGGGGTGCGGGTCCGGAGGCGGACGGAAGTGGTCGCCGGTTTCCCTTCCGGAACCGGGGCGGGATCTTTCGCGCCGTCCATCATAGTGCTCCGACCAGCGCGGCAGCCTTAAGCATGACGAAAACCAGGACCACGCCGGCCACCCCGACGATGATGCCGGCCTTGGCCATGTCCTTCGTTTGCACCGTTCCCGTAGCCATGGCGAGGGCGTTCGGGGGCGTGGAAATGGGGAGGGACATCGCCAGGGAACAGGCAATCGCCACCGCCATCATCAGTCCCACCGCGCCGCCGTAGCCTTCCAGCCCTTTCAGACCGGCCGCCAAAGCGGCCATCAGCGGCATGAGGAGATTCGCCGCCGCCGTGTTCGACATGAAGGTCGAGAGCAGGAGGGCGATGAAGGCGGCGCCGGCCAGCACCAGGAAGGGGGAGAAGGTGTCGAAGGGAATGTTGGTGACGATACGTTGCAGGAGTCCGGTTTTATCCATGCCGATGCCGATGGCGATGCCGCCGGCCATGAGCCAGAGGACGTCCCAGGACAATTTCTTCATGTCGGAGACGGTGATGACCCCGGTGGCGGAATAGAGGGCGATGGGAATCATCGCCACCGCTTCCGAATTCATGCCATGGAGATCGCCGAGCATCCAGAATACGACGGTGACCGCGAAGCCGGCGTAGGCGACGTAGGCCTTGGGGCTTTTCATGAATTCGCTCTCGATGACCAGATTCAATTCGCGGGATTTGGCCGGGAAGAGGACTTTCAAAACCCACCAGGTGAAGAGGAGGAGAATCAGCATGTAAGGTGTGGCGAGGCAGGTCCATTTCATGAAGGACATTTCCGCCACTTTGGTGATGAACTGGATGCCGACCGCATTCGGCGGCGTGCCGATGGGGGTGCCGATGCCGCCAATATTGGCGGCGAAGGGAATCGCCAGGGCCAGGCCGGCCCGGCAGCGGTCGTCCGGGGGGATGACCAGGAGGACCGGGGAGAGGACGGTCAACATCATGGCAGTGGTGGCGGTGTTGGACATGAACATCGAGAACATGGCGGTGATGACCATCAGGCCTAGCATGATCATTTCCGGTTTTTTCCCGAATGGTTTCAGGATGACCCGGGCGAGGTTGAGGTCGAGCTTGTATTTGGTGGCGGCGGCGGCGAGGAAAAAGCCGCCGGTGAAAAGCATAATGGTGGGATTGGCGAAAGTGTGGAGAAGGTCGGCGTAATTCAGGGCTTTGCCGACCGCCTCCTCCTTGCCGCGGAACACGAAGAGCCCCTTGTTCGAGCACATGATGAGAAGCAGGGTGGTGGCGAGGACGGACGCGGCGTGAATGGGAATGGGTTCGAATATCCAGAAGGCGGCGGTGAGGATGAAGATGGCGATGACCCGCTGCTCCATCGGGGTCAAGCCGGGCATGTGAAAGGTGTCGGGCGGGACGGCCAAGGCCACGAAGAAAAGGATGACCGGAACAATCAGGCATAACAGTCTACGCATACCCATGCGTGGTCTCCATTATTAGGATGCCGGTGGAGGAAGGGAAGCCAGTTAAGCGCATCTCAAACGCTGTTACGTCAATCCGCATCCTGTTACGCCTGACACCACCCCACACGTCATTCCGGCGCCACAAGCGTTGAACCGGGGTGAGACGTAACTCGCCGGACTCCAGGTCGATAAACCGTCGCTGGGTTGGTCCACTAAACACCCTATCAGGGTCGGAACCTACACCTCCGTAAGACAAGGCGCAAACGCCACTGTAGCGATCGTCTATTGGCCTGGATTCCGGCGAGTTACGCTTACACCCCGGGTCACTGCTTGCGACGCCGGAATGACGAGTGGGGGGAGTCCGGCGTAACAGGGCAGGGAGCTACGGTAACAAAAGTGAGATGCGCCCGCTCCGAATCCCTAACACGGTTCGGAGATGCGTCAATATGACGGAATCGGTTTCCAAAACACTGGCGGCGGCACGGAAGGCGCCGCCGCCAGTCATTCCGAAGCAATTTGCAGTTGTTCACTCCCGCATCAATATAAAGCCGAATAAATCGCCTTCACGGCGGCGGCGTCCAGTTCGACGTAGTTGTTGGCCATGAGCCGGCCCTGTTTCGTCATGACGCTTTCGGTGAAGCTGTCCAGCTCCTCCTTCTTCATGCCGTACTCGTGGAGCGGTTTTCTTTGGATAATCTTGTTGAGGAGCTTTTCCAATTCCACGTAGACCACTTCCGGCTTGCAGCCGAGAATATTGGCGATAAACTGGTCGAAATCCTTGATGGCCCCGTTCGGGTGGCGCTTCTGATAGGTCTTGAAGACTTCGATGAAGATGGAGTAGTTCGCCTCGCCGTGCGGGACGTGGTAGGTGCCGCCGAGGGGATAGGAGAGGGCGTGAACGGCGGCGCAACCGGCGTTGCCGAAGGCGACCCCGGCGTAGTTCGAGGCGATGAGGAACTCGGCGAGGAGGGGTTTGCGGGCGTCCTCCCCCTTCTTGGCGATTTCCATGTAGCCCTTGAGAATCAGTTCAATCGCCTTGTAGCCGAAGAGCTTGGTGTACGGGGTGGCCTTAGGGGAGAGGCTGGACTCGAAGGCGTGGATGAGGGCGTCGACGGAACTGGTGGCGAAGAATTTGAAGGGCAGGTTCTCGAGAAGCTGCGGTACCAGGACCGCTACGTCGGCGTAGAGCGTGTCGACGGCGAGGCCCATCTTGGTGTGGCGGCTCTTCAGTTCCAGGATGGAAATGTTGGTGACTTCCGAGCCGGTGCCGCAGGTGGTGGGAACGAGGATGAGTTCCTTGTCCTTGACGATGTCGACCTTGCGGTCGTAGAGGTCGAGGATGGGGACGACGTTCTTCAGGGCGTAGAGTTTCGAGATGTCAATAATGGTGCCGCCGCCGATGGCGAAGATGCGCTTGATGTTCTTGGGCATGGCGGCGTAGATTTTCTCGGCCATTTCGTCGGAGGGTTCGCCGAGGCCGTATTCTTCCTGGTAGAGGACGTGGCACTTCAGGCCCATTTTGCCGAAGTAGGGGTCGTAGATGTATTTGTTGGTGATGAC
>JAVBQR010000069.1:0-51414 GCA_031548865.1 Planctomycetota bacterium | reverse complement strand
ACGGAACCGTTGAAGTCAAAGGAAAACCGTGGTTGTTGACGCTGCGTCGATTCACTCATTTGGGGAGGCCTCTCGCAAGGGGGTAAGTGGAGATAACACCCTTATTTGTAACCCTTTGGGGAGGTTCCCCTTTCTATTTAGTTAAAGTTTGTGAATAAAACGGGTTAAAGAATATTAAAGGGAAGGTATGGCCAACTGCTGCTAACGGAACAACCGCTGTTATAATGGTACGTTCATCTGTGTTCCGACAAATATCCCGCCACCCGAGCAACCACTCATGCGCCCATTTGTCGCCCAAGCGCTTTCGCACCTCCTCTTCCGGCACCCAATAACGAGGGAGCGGCACCAGGCTTGGATCCTTTTTGTCTTCGTCTGTGAAAGAGACGACGTCCTCTTCTTTGGTGGAGGTTTTTCCACGTTTTGGAGCGACAGGAACATAGCCGGCCCAGCGATGGTCGAAATGATGTACCATCTTCGCCTCATACAATGGCAGCATTCTCCCTTCGTTTCGCTCGAAAACATTGCCTGATAAGCTCCAACCTTCCGCTTCGAGTTCTCTTCTTGTTTTGAAGAACTCGGAGGCACTGGTCATGTTGAAAAGACCTTGTTTGAATGATATCCCCCAGGAGTTGCATTCTGGTACCTCGTCATTCGCTTCCTGCCAAAGGATAGGAACGCGGCGATAAATGTATTTAGTCAGCTCAGCGTCTTTCCTAGATCGGAAGATAGGGCTGGTCCGGGTATTTGGGTTAAGCAACTTAAGGTCATCGTCTGAAAGAGTAAAACGCCGCTCTACATCCCGTAAGTCTTCAGTGTTATGCAAGAAAAACGCGAATTCAGCGGACGTCTGTGAATCCAATTCACCGCCGCTGGATTTCAATGTCACCAAGGCAAACTTCATTCGGCTGTCTACCGCCGGGAACAGGCCGCTCCTGTTTTCAAAATCATAAAATGAGGCCAGCGTCCTGGTGTCAATAAGATCCCGGAAAAAGTGCTTAAGCGTATCGTCTGTTGCTAGGCCAGACGGAACGATACACCCAACACGACCGCCGGGTTTAATAAGCGAACGCATCAATTCGGCAAACACGGAATAGGAATTTACTCTTCCTCTTCCACAATAAGGATATCTGTCGCTACGACTCAATAGAGCTCTGATACCCTCTGATCTGCGCAAATCATCAATATATTGGCTGTAAAGCTGCGGATTTGAACTACAGAGTCCGGCGATCGCTTGCTTTCGTTTATTACCGGCTAACTGCGCGATTGAAGGCTCATTTACCGCGAACCACTCTTGCTCCTTCACCTCAAGCGTTTCCCACGGCGGATTCCCCAGTACACAATCAAATCCACCAGCCCAGCCGGTATCCGCATTCCAATCGGCAAGCCTCTCCGCATCTTTCGGCACCAGCCGGAATACCCCAGGGAAAGTCATATGCCAGGCCATAAAAGCATATTGATGTGCTAAGCGACTAATCTCGTCCTTCTGCTTGTCTGGTATGCCATGATCGGTATACTGTTCGATATCGCGAAACGTTTTCTCCAATATAGGCTTCGGCGCATCATTATCGCCATCCTTCTTCCAGACAAATGCGGCACACCAAGAATCTGCCCACATCTTGCTATTTTGATAGGCAATTTTCTTTGTAAGCTCTTGGTAACGCTCCTCGCGCAATCTAACTCCGTCTTGGTCGGTGTCTGGTATCTCATCAATGCGAGCGAACGCGGCCAACATATTGCCAGGCATAAGTTCACCGGATAGCGCTTTCCCAAAGGGCAACGATTGCCAACCACGTCGCTGGTCTGCGTTTTCCTTTCGTAAATAATTGCACTCCTTCTTGTCGTCCCCTTCCAATGGCTCGAAGGCGGTATCCGGAATGCCTGCGTCAAGCAGCTTTGGTGTAGCACCGAGAAGAGAGTTCCCATGGACGATGTGATGATCCAAAAACGACAACGGTCTCCTGGGGTCCTGCGCCTCCATCCACAATGCCACTTTGCACAACTCAACCGCCATATCATTTATGTCAACACCGTATAGGCCGTCGCTTATGACATGGCGTAACGCATCGCGAATATTCTCTGGCGAAGGTTCGCGTTCGTCCTCGGGATGCGCAGTATTTTCCACCATTGTACGTGCGGCGGCGAGCCGTTTAGCAATTCTATGGGCTGCGGCGACCAGGAAATGCCCGCTGCCACAGGCGGGGTCGCATACCTTGATCCCCTCCAACGCCGCGACGGGATTGTGCGATTTCTCCGCTTTATCGAGAACCGGATCGAGGGCGCTATCAAGAAGGCATTGAATCAGGCTATCCGGGGTGTAATAACTGCCGGTTGACTTCCGCTCATTGCCAGCTGCGGTTTGCAGTTTGAATTGTTTGGCGTCTAAATCCAGGACTGGGTGCAGTTCAAGCAGTGCCTCGAAGACACTCCCAAGCTCCTCCGAACCAAGATTGCGGTAATCCACCGGCCGCATGACATGGTCGGTTTCCATCCAGGCGAGATCGTGGAACGCCCACAACAAGTCGCAGTTGGCAATCTTCGCCTCTGATAGATCCGGCATAGCCAAGGGGCTCCACAAAAATCCGCCAGGCGGAGCTATGCCGAATTGCGGAATACCTCCTTTCTCCAACATACAAAAGACCTGTTTCAACAAATCGCCTAGGTCGGAGTGGCGGGTGAATGAACGATACTGCCGTGACAGTTCACGAAGGCGGGTGGTCGAGTAGTAGTGAAAGTCGGCTTTAGCCTGGGCATCCGTCTCCGGCAGCATCAACAAATCACGGTCTTCGGCGACGAACAGGAACAAAAGCCGATAAGTCATCCGTAAGAGCTGCCGGAAAAAGTCCTGCTTGTCCAGTTCTCCCCCCCGCAACTGACGCTGTAAGGATTTGTTGTCAGGATGGCGTAGGAAACCAATTCCTAAGCGACTGATTGCGTTTTCAACGCCGATGCGCAGCGAGTCCAGTGCACGGGCGCCAAGACGTCGGCTTTCATCAAACCACTTCTCCAACCAACAGCCGTCCAGATTCTCACCTTCAATGCGTGAACGATGACAAAGCAGCCAGAAAAGCGTGAAATCCGCATATGCGCCGGTCTCAAATATGGTTTTGAGATCGAACTCTATGTACGATGGCCGCGTCACCCTAGAACTGTCCCGCAAGAGACGCAGGTTATACCCATTTGAAATCATTCCCCAACGAGCCCGCTCCGAACGGTTCAAATACTCCTGCATGAGGCTGTGCGGCTTCCACCCGCCCCGTTCGGGACGGCGGTCGAGGTTCTGGCGAAAGCTCACGAGATGCACCGGAAACGAACGATTCCAGCGGTGGGAGATGGGATATACTTTTCCGTCAATATCCTCCGGTTCCGCCGCCGGCAGCTTACCGTAGTCCAAGGCAATGAACAGCTGCTGCTGCCATTTGTCACGGGTCAAAATCGCGGCGGGATCGTTGTCGGACAAACTCTTGACCGCATCCTGGAACGCCAACCACGAACCCCGCGCCCTCGTCCAAGCCAGACTGACGGCATCGGCCAGGCGACCGCCAGGAAAATCATAGTTATCCGGAGCGGTGCCGGGACAATCCCCAATGTCCCCCAATGCGAGTCGCCTGAGAAAATCCATCGACAGCAAACTACCCTCGATCGTCAAGGTGGTGAACCATTGATCCGCACCTGGTTTCGCCATGATCAATGTCCTCCAACAGGCAGAGACTGCGATACTCCAGGCACCACTTGCTGACGAGGATCGGGAATATATACATACAACCCTAACACATCTGGCGGCAGTTGCGGTTCCACTTTGCTGACACCGCTCTGTTTCTTAAGACCAGGTCCACGCCTTTTGTCGCTAGACCACACTGCGCGAACACGATTATGTGCTTCCAACAATATATCACCTTGCGCCGCAGCATACTTCCCCAACGCCGGTCTCAATGCGGGTAACCCGGCAAGCGCTCTGTCCAGATTACGCTTCACCACGTCGGCGGGGTCATTTCCGGTTGGATTGATCGTTACTAGGCGCTGCACCTCTTCCGTTGGAAGCCAAACAGGGCTGTCCGAGGCTCCCGTAAAGGCGACAAGTCGGCATTCCTCCGACAGAAGGCGTTTGGATTCTTGTACCAGCTGGAAGCGTAAACGAAGCAATAAGAGCGTTGTCCGAGTCGATACTTCGGTTGTACGGATGGTACCGCACCGCCTTACCACGCAGTCTGCATTACTGGAATCAAGGGCGGCATTCAACATCCACGCGGCTAAACGTTCCACCTGTGGGTGGGTGCGAGTGTATTGTTCCATAGTTTCCCCGACGTTTACACCAGGCGTATTGGCGAAAGAAAACTTGAAACGTTCCGAACCGAGTGCATCACGAAGGCTTTCCGGACAATGTGAAAGATCCGCTTCCCATACACCGAACTTATCCGTCAACACACCTCCATGATCCCGAAGCGCTGCAACCACAAAATCCCGAACATCGACCCCTGCCCCAATTGCGTCCCGCACCCGTTCCAATTCCGACTGCACTTCCTCAGGTTTGATGGTCAGTTGTGCATAAAAGGTTTGCGATCGTTTTTCACGAGCAGACGCGTTATCCCACTCTGCCACCATCTGTTTTGCCACCGGAATGAGTTCAGATGCGTCGAAAAGAGACTTCTGTCCAGTTTTCGCTTGCGTTTTCTCCTCGCGAAAAAGCAACCCCTCAAACAAAGCCTCGACCACTTTATCTGAGTCGACCGGCACAGGAATGGAGACACCAAGCGAAGAGCGAATGGCTTTATGCTTGCGTAAAAGTACCTCCAACACCATACCGTCAATAGGATTGTCCGAGCCGTAGATGGTCGCCACCCTGATTTCCGGCGATCTTTGCCCATAACGGTCGACTCGCCCCTCGCGCTGCTCGTGCCGGGTTGGATTCCAAGAGAGATCGTAATGCACAACGGCATTGAAACCTTCCTGAAGGTTGATTCCTTCACTCAAGCAGTCAGTACACACGAGAATACGCTTTTCTTCGGCCAGCAATGAATCCACCTGCATTTTTCGTTCTTCAGGAACCGATTCCCCAGTGACAGCGGCAATCCCGACATCTTTACACGTCTTGCGAAGGTGCTCGGCAACATACTTAGCGGTGGGAATAAACCGGCAAAACACAATAGGATTGTAGCCATCCGTCAGTAGTGTGCCAACCAGAGTCAGCAAAGCTTGAAGTTTTGGGTCATTTATACCCGACAATGCTTCCGCTTCCTTGGCAAAAACCAAGAGGCGCTTACGTGTGGATGGAGAATCTGCCAGACTGTCGGACAAATCCGCTCCTGGCATCATATCCGCCGGGTCGTCGCCATCGCCGTCGCGATCCAAAAGATCATGACCGCCAATGCGGTCAGCCTCTTCCGACGTTTCGCAATCAATTACCCCGGCACGTCGGCGCAACGTTGCCGCCACTGCATCCGGGCTGCTGGACAAGCCCCGTAAAAGCGCAAGCGCCGACCACCAGCGGACACGTTGGTGCAACTTATCTAGCCCCGGCTCCTTAACCAGCTCCCGGGAATACTTTATCAATTTGTCCAGAAGCAGGCGTTCCTGCTTAGACAATTGATACGTCTTCTCCGACTCCATACGGACAGGAAAAGTCGTCTCGCCCAGGTAGTTCTTGATATCGGCGCGACGCCGCTGCACCAAGTGCCGTGCGATCGCCCTTCTTTGATCCACGTTTTCGGAGCCACTGAGGTCGTCGGGAAGGTTTCGAAAGTCTGGATTCAACCATGACAACAGCTCCCGGAAAGCGTTTTCGCTGCCACTATGCGGCGTAGCGGTGATCATGACTAGGTGCGTATCTGCGTCTGCGGCAATCGCATCAAGCAGATTGTGCCGCTGGTGCCTAGACTCCGTTCCAGTTCCCGCAGAAACGTGAGCTTCGTCGACGATAACGAGATCTGGTTTTGCCTGGAGGAATTTCAGCCGCCAACGTTCGGACTTTACGAAATCCAGTGAACATACCGTAAATCTATGCCGTTGGAACAGTGATTCCCCAAGGGCGCAGCCCCGCTCCAAACGATCCGCTGTTGTCGGCTTCACCGCTACCGCATCAATGTGGAACTTATCCTTGAGTTCTGCCAACCACTGCTCCACCAGATGCGGCAGGCACAAAACAGACAGACTACCAATCTCGTTCCTGTCCAACAGCTCACGGGCAATCAATCCGGCTTCGACGGTTTTCCCTATGCCGACATCATCGGCGATGAGAAGACGCACAACCGGCTGTCTGAGTGCCAACAACAATGGAACCAACTGGTAGGGTCGGGGATCGAAGGCCAAGCGGCCAAAACTCCGAAAAGGTCCGGCTCCCGATCGGAGTCCGAGTTTTACCGCGTCTCGCAAAAGACGTCCGGAACGATTGTCGCCAGGTCGCTCCGACGTGGGAGGCTGAAATTGAGATGAAACCACAGACTCTAGATCAAGGCGAATGCCGGTTACCTCTTCATCGATTCCACCTAATGGGCGCACCATAAGCATATTGTTTGCGGATTCAGGCAAGACCACCCAATCTCGGCCGCGCGCCGCTACGAGCGCTCCCGGCGGGAAGTCCTTTTGCGAACCAATTCCAGGTGACACATTCATCGTACTCATGTTCTATTCCCAAAGATTCCTGGATTTGCATTCAAAATCGCATCCCAGTCCGCTTCATGGTGGAACCTAATAACCGTATACCCGGCATCTTCCAGGATGTCCGTCACCGTCACATCCCTTGCCTGTCTCTCCGGGAAGTCATGTGGAGGTCCATCAACGTAAATCACGGAAGGACTTCCCGAACCTCCCATACCCAGATATAGGAAGTCGGGCTTGGTACGAAATTCCTCGAGTAGTGCCTGAGCTTTATCGGGGAGACGTCCACGGCTCTTGTCCAGCCAATCCAGCCAGCGGCGTTCAAGTTTGGAGCCGGCTAATTGTTTCAACGCCGCCAAATGCTCCGCCCGGGACGGCAAGACTGGAGAAGCGTTGATTCGTGAGCGGGACAAGTCCATTAAAAGATCGACAATTTCGCGTCTGTCAATTATTGCGTGGTCGTTCTGGTTCCCGTAATTCAATAGGCACCCATAACATGCAGCCACGCAATTATCCATCTTTTCAGTTTGCAGCGTGATATTCTGCCCGGTATCCGAGTCGTAGTGACACAAACTCAAGGCTTGCCGCAGGAGAGCAGGCCATACGGCGGCATCATCGATCAATTGCCTTAACACCCCAGCGCCGCCTTCCGCCGATTCATATAACAACAACCGGTTGCGGTGGTCCGAGTCCGGAAGAGCCTCGACCGCCAATTCGCCGTCCTCCAATTGAAAGTAAATCAGCACCGCCGAACGCAGCGCGGACTGCAAGGTCGCCATGACCGTGCGGTCCAGAGTATCGACCGGTGTCAGCATAAGAATGTTGCGGCGATCCTCGACGTAAGGGATGACTTGACGGGACCTTTCTCTTTGCGGATCTTCCCCGTCACCGACAGAATCTTCATCTTCTCCACCTTGGGGTTTCCTCTCCCAGGTACCTTTTTGGATGTCGAGGAAGAAACCGGGTGGGCTTCCAGGAGCTCTCCTACGCCAGCCGAGATTCATCCGCCATAGGGTAGCCGCCATTCCGTATTGCAAGTGACCCCACAATTTTCCGTCAGGCATCTTTATTTCGGCTGAACGAACGCCCCCACCGTCGCGATCCGCGAAATGAACGGCGGTACGCAACTCATAACCCATTCGCAAACGCTCTTCTTCGTCCGAGGTGATTCTGTCCCTGCGTCTTACCGTGACATTTCGCATTTGGAACAGGTTTGAGAGCTCCGCTCCGAGGGCATGACCGCAGGAACGACACCGTTCCAGAATTTCTCCCTGCTCCACATGATGCAGATATCCACAATTCGAGCAGTGTTTTATGGTTCGCGTCTGCAAGGTCCCGTCCGCCGAAATACCAAGCGTGACTTTCGATACCTCATAACGCCCGCCTTCATGATAAATATGAGCGCGCGGGCCGAATTCGCTAATGGCAAGGAATCTGGGCCGTGACAGATAATCTCCCTCCTGACCACGGACATTCCGACCTGGTATATATGCCGACAAGGGCAGCCTGGGGAAACTGTATCCAGGCAGGAATCCTTCGCTAGCAAAATACCGGTAGCTGGAAAAATCGCTTTGACGATATTCATCATCTTGCGTTAACAACTTGAGCTGGGTTTGCGCCTCGTTCCAGAGTCGCTTCGCATCGGCTTTGTCCTGGGTGGATCGATTGGGATCGAGAGCGATGAGGTTCTGCCTATTGGCTTGATGATAGGCATCAGTGTACAACCGCCACCAGCGAACGCAGGCTTCTTCAAACGACAAGGGAATCGCTGCAAGGGTTCGCTCCAACCAATCTTTCGTGTACCAGCCGGCTTTCTGTAGTTCAGCACCTATTCCTCTCAGCGCCGCTTGCGATCTCGCCAGGGCTCTATGCAAATTATGCGGACTGTTTAGGGCCGTCAATAATCCAGGAAGAATGGAAGGGCGATCTGCCTCTGGATTGGAAAGATCCAGGAGCTCGTGCAGTCCGGTCTTTAGCGATTCACCACTCTCGGATAACCAAATAGCATGGACATGACTGCGGATAAGATCCTCGTTGGCCAAATCTAATCTGGGCGGTTGAACTGCGCCGGCAACCATTTTTTCATTACGACGAAAATAGTATTGATCGTGCGCACTCCCACCGGAACAATAGGTAAACACCAAAGCCGCTTGTCCGCTTCGGCCAGCTCGCCCGGATCGCTGGGCGTAGTTCGCGGGTGTGGGTGGTACATTACGCATACCAACGACGTTTAAGGTCGCGATGTCGACACCCAACTCCATCGTCGGTGAACAGAACAGAACGGGTAGCTTCCCTACCCTGAAATCCTGTTCCCGCTCTTGCCGCACGTCCTGAACCACTTGGGCTGTATGCTCTCGGGCATACAGCGTTTCCAAGCCGGAGCAGCTTTCACGATACAAATCTATAAAGAACCGATGCGGCCGAGCGCCAATTGCCGACGCCTGTGGAACTCTTACCGGATCATTATATGAACGCACACCATCGCTCGCCTTCCAAACCATTGCACTTGCATTCAATTGCCAGCCGCCGGCATCTTCGTTTACTGGACAGCGAACACATTCAACCAGGCCGGCTATGGCTAGAGATCGCAGCAGATCTTCAATAATCTCTTGTGTATGGTCGAAGGGAATGCCTTCCTTGGTAAGCATCCTCTTCAAACACAAACCGAGCCCACTACGCGGGGATAGATAAACGTCCCCGCCGCGATCAAAGTGGCTTCTACCACGCGGCCGCACCCAGGCGACAGAAGCATAGGCTAAAATTTCACCATCCTCGAATCTCCATGGATCGCAGAGTAAACTCCAGACATTGGACTTCAATATCTCATGATGTGCTGGATGAAGCGCCATAACCTTTATCGCCAGTTCCTGTCGCAAATGATCGAGAAGAATGGTCGCCGCTTTTTCGCGGATTTTGGGTGAAGCCATCTGCCATGCGGGTTCACGCTCCCGTCTTTCCCCATTTTGCCGTTGCCAATCCGAGTCACAATGGCATAAATCTTTTAACGAGAGATATTCAAATCGCAGCAAATCTATCTGCTCCAAATTCGGAGCGGTTATCCGCCAACCACGGCGAAGATCCACATACAACCGATAACTAAGCAAATCTCTGAAAGTTTGATTTGCCCGCTCCAACGCTTCATATCGAACTTCTGGATTGGAAAGATATCGTTCTTTCGGCATAGAGAGAGCAGAAAATACCAACGAAGACAACTGATCATGACGCAATCCGTTCCGTCCAGCCGCAATCAACGCACGGCACAAAGCCGAACGAAGAAGCGTTGTCTCTATGAAGTCGTTGAAATGCCCCGCCTGCAACGACGCGTCCTGGCGATTGTCGGTAAAATCAAGCAGCTTGCGCTCGGAATCAGCAACGTCATAATTACGCATTTCCCGCAATGTCGCCAAGGCTAGAATGGTGGTGGCGGTGGAACGCCCCCCTGTTCCCAAGGTGGCCAGTTTGGTAGCTTCTCCAGTCCGCCCGCTGTAACTGACGCCGCAATTTGGGCACAACCTGAAAGGAAGCGGAACATAATACATCGCTGTTCCATGTGCATCCGTGGAACCGTCTAACGCAACTAATTTGGGCTGCGGCAAAAAATGCTCCCGATTTTTTTTTACTCGCAACATACCCCGGTGAAGTTCCAGCCAATCATCTGGTATCCGTTCAAGAACAGCTTGTGAGTCGTCCGGCCAGTTCGAATCTTCATCCAGGAACAGATAACCGGCCTCGTCGTTGTCGTTTTCAGAACGCCCTTCAAACGGCCGCGGGAGCCATATGCCTGTTTTCGCGTCCTTAAGAACGCCATAAAACTCCTGCCCGCACTCACGGCAAAACGACAAGGGATAGAGTCGCCTAGCAGGACCTTCACTTGAAAAGAATTGTTGTCCCTGAAGAGTAATGTGTCTTTCTTTCGGTCCCTCCAACGTGGCGTAAACCGTATCGCCGCGACTAAAGAACTGGTGCACACGAAAGGTGAAAGGTTTTTTGCCGGTACTTGGTGACGGAGAGCATTTCGTTCCCGCCAACAGCAGGCCATGAATGGCATCGGCGCAACGCTGAACAGGTTCGCCGGTTTCATCAGCCAATAATGCCGCCAAGCCATCCTCTCCGCCGATGGCTTTCGGACTTTGCCGTACAAGACGACCGGTCGCGTCTTTACGCAGCCCCAGCTTATTCTCAAGCCAGACAGCCAACGGATTCTTCACAAAATCGTCATACCGGTCCGGCCAGGCGGAATCGCCGTTTTTTAGGAAAAAATCCCGCAAAATCGTATGCGATGAACCTACGGATAGTTCGGTTGTCGCCCGTTCAAGTGTTTCGCCGATAATCCGTTGCGGCATCACCTCAGCTCCAAACAGTCTCGCCGCAACCGAGGCAATAACTTTACGCTGTTCGTCAAACGTCCCTGCGGTCGACATAGTCGCCGAGGTTCCAATATACTGCAATTTTTCAGCCGGGATAATGTTGGCGAGACGCCTAAGTAAAAGCCCTATGTCAGCCCCTTGCCGTCCGCGATAGGTGTGCAGTTCATCCAGTACGATAAACCGCATCGCCTTCGCATCGGTGATAAGCGGTTTGCATTCATGCGGCCGCGTCAACATTAGGTCCAGCATCACATAATTGGTGAGCAGGATGTCAGGGGGATTATCGAGAATTGCCTCGCGTTCGTTTTGTTTCTCCTGGCCGGTATAACGTTGGACGGTTACAGGTGGATTATCACCAAAGGTGATTTTGTCCAGATATTTACGCATCTCGCCAAGCTGGCTGTTGGCGAGGGCATTCATGGGATACACAATAATCGCTTGGGGATGGCGGCCGGAACCAACTCTAAGGACATGGTCAACTATGGGCAATATGTATGCCAGACTCTTTCCCGACCCGGTGCCGGTGGTCAAAACATAGTTGTCGCCCGCTTTCGCCGCTTCGAGCGCATCGGCTTGATGTTGATGCAAAACCATGGGCCGGCCGAGAGACTTGTCGGTACTCTTGCCAACCCGGAAAATCCGGGAGCATTCCGGATGCAGCATTCCCTTATTTACAAGTTCATCAATGGATCCGCCGGGAGTAAAGGTGGGATTTAATTGGATCAACGGCTCCGGCCAAAGCGCACCCTGGGAAAGCGCTGAGTTTACAGTGTTGAGGATACGATCATCGGCAATAGTCAGAAAACCCTCAACATAACCCCGATAATCGTCAATAAGGCGGTCGCGCAAATGAAACGCGTTCATAAATGCCTCTCAATTGTGAGCTGGAGTCAACGAAGACGGGAAAAAACGATGAAAAGACAAGAGTAATTGTTTTCATCATATTGGTCCATACATTTTATTGCCATCTATGCTAATATTCAGGTTCCATCCTTGTAGTTTTCGCCTACATTAATCAAAATTTTACTTGCCACACCTACTGGGCCTATCAAGAGCCTGACAACTCAAATTGATTTCACCTTCATTGGTCAACACCTGCCAAATCTTCAGAAGCGACCACCCCTCTTAGGTGCCTCCCCGATTTCTTTCCTCAGTGATAAGGAAAGGCGTATAGTTCCTTACCCTGGCGCTCTAATCGAATTCCAGAGGATTTACAGCCAGCATATCCAGCAATTTTTATTATACATTCGTCATCCCTGCTCTATCAATTGCACAGAAACCGCAAACTTCGTGTAAAAAAGTGCAACAGAAACCGCAATAACCTGCAAAGAAACCGCAGAAAGTGCAACAGGAGTTAAAATCAGTTAAAATATTCCGAAACGTCGCCATGTATCTGCTTTTTTATTGATAAATTGCGGTTTCCTGCTATACTGTTTACACTCCTTTGAAGGAGTTTCCACCGGCAGGATAGGCGAAATTGGCCAGGTTTTCAACCTGTAATTTCGCGGGAATCCTTATTCGCCGGAGGCTCAACGGGGATAACATGATGGCGCTTTATATGCAAAACCAATGGTCATTATACAACTGCCAGCCGATTTAACCTAGCGTTCAGCAATTGGGCGCTGGGAACTTTAGATCATACCTCCCTCCGCAGATTGGTAAATTACGAAACGCCTATTATTCATAATCGAATATATCTCAATGTGCAATTTCACATCAAAAATCAAACCTTCGGAACCCGATTGACGCCAGAGCGAGCGAGGATGGCGGTCAAGCCTACTTTTGCAGAGTCTGCAAACGCTCGAAGCAATTGTGATATTTTGTAGCTAAATCTGGATAGTTTGGATAAATCAGGGTGTTTTCAGCGTTCCTGTTTTCGCCATTCTTGGTCCAATTCATACTGCCGGTCACCAAGGCTTTTTGGTCAACGACCATGAATTTGTGATGGAGTAAACTTTTATATGCGTAACACTGTACATTTATCCCAGCCCATGTGAGTCGATCTATTTGGCTGCCACGCGCTGAATTTTGCGAGCGGTCATGGATTATATGAACCGCCACTTTCCGCCGGTGTGCGGCGATTAGGGCGTAGGCGAGGTCGGGGTCGGTGAAGGAATAGATGGCGAGGCAAATTTCTTGCTTCGCACCGTTGATGAGGTCGATGATGGCGTCTTTGGCGCCGCCTCTCGGTGAGAAGTAGACGCGGATATCTGGTGGAGGGTTGCAGACGTGGGTTTCGATGGTTTTCGATATCGACTTTTGTAATGACGCAAAACCAGATACGAAACCAACAGCCAGGATCGCGACAATACCCACACCAACTCGCACCCAAGAGCGAGGCGATGGGGGTGGCGTCGGTTTAGTGACTGGATGATTGTCCATGCGCCCGTTTATTTGGCGTCATAGACCTGGAAAGGACGGCTTTTTTCCGAAGCTATTTTGACAAACGTGTTACGAACCCAAAACGTGAAAAGAAACGACATCCCCACGCATTCTATAAACAACGGAGTGCTGCCCGTCCGTACAATCGAAGCGCTGCCACACGCCCAAAAACCACGAACATGACAGCACCCCAAGCAGGGTGCGTCACATTCCGGATGGTTTTATGTGAAATACGTGGCAGTATTTTGATTGAGTCCGGTTTACGACGCAAAGTTCAAACCACAAAATTTGCGAAGACAAAGTAGAGGTGATTTCCAACAAGTTAAGGCTTATCTATAGGCAACTCCCCTTTTTAATGGTTACAATCCGATTTCATTCTATCCTAACCCGTCACGCCTGTCAACGAACCGTAACGCACGGTTTTGTGCGGCAAATACCAGGATTCAATATGAAGGGCTGATGCAGGAGTACCAGTAGATCATGAACCGCCACACGAAAATCCGACCAGTTGTTCTTTATCATGCGTCAACTGCGGCGTCACCGCCGTGAACCATCTCCCATCCAGCATCATCCGGTCTATACCCGATGGCTGGTCCAAGGGAGATACGATTGCGAAGTCTCTATACGGCCTGAACGCAACAATCAATGTAATACGCACACATGCAAAAGGAGTGACATGACCACGAACACGACCGGGATTGACATTTTGCCCGATAATATAATCATCAATACCGAAACGCCGGTTCCAGCGACCACGATCAATCTGGGCCGCATTGCCGACGAGGACTTGATCACAAAACGCGAATTGTGCCGAGCGTTTGCTTGTTCCGAACGGACCCTGCAACGCATGGTGGAACGTTTCGAGATTCCGCCGCCGATGACTTTGGCTGGACGCAAGGTTTGGATCGCCGGCAAAGTAAAGGCGTGGCTTGCCGAGGTCGCCAGCGGTAAGGAGGCGGAAGCATTGAAAGAGGCGCGGAGACTGCGGCTCTTTACCTATTGACTTTTAGTTACTATAAGTTATCATGAATTTTTATTACAATATTCAGGAGTGAGCTGCATGGCGGTAAAAGCAAAAACCAAAATCCGGAAGCCTGTCGGCAGGCCGAAAGGAAAGCCACGCACAGCCGCCGAGATTGCTGCTGATGCGAGCCGCACCGGACGGCCGGGACTGACTCCAGATGCAAACGCGACAAAAATGGTGGCGTTGCGGCTCACTCCTGACGAGTTTGACAATTTCAAATATGACGCGGAAAAAGCCGGAATGGGAATGGCGGCGTTTGCGCGTTATTGCTGGTATAAGGTAAGAGAAGGGAAATAGTATGGCAGCAATTTTTCAATCTCCCAAAATGCGGAAAGACCCGATGACCGGGGAAATGGTTCAAGTGGTGGGCAAGGACGGCAAGCCGGTTTTTCATCCGCACTGGCGGGCGCGAATCGTTGACCATCGCGGCAATCGCAAAACATACACCCTCAGCAAAAACAAGCAACACGCTCAAGCCCAGGCCGACCGCATTGAAGTGCGGGAGAAGGAAATTCGGCAGGGTTTGCGGCCAGTTCCGTCCGTCAGCGAATTGGCAAGCGGGCGGGATATAATGGAGGTGATGCATGAGTATCTTGATTGGGGTGATACCCAAGGCGGAAGAGGTGGGCGGCCGTGGTCGCCGACCAATTCTCGGAAGCGGCGGTTTTATTTGAAATGGTGGCGGGAAACGTTGAAGTTGAAAACCCTCTCCGACCTTTATGATTGTCTGCCGAGTGCGGAGAAGGCGATTCGGTCGCTGGGGTGCAAATCAGGGAAGACCTTTGCGGCGTACAAAGAGGGCTTATTCGTTTTCTGTAACTGGTGCAAAGACCGGAAGTATTTGACGGAAAACCCGCTTGATGGCATGGGCAAGTTCGACATGCGGGCAAAGACGCCGCGCCGCTCGATGGTGCTTGAGGAAATAACCGCCCTTTTCAACGGCTCGCCGGAACATCGCCGCTTGCTTTATGAAACCGCCTTCGCCTCTGGTTTCCGGGCGGGTGAATTGCGGAGCTTGACGCCTGACCATGTCTATGTGGAAAAGTGCGGTCTGCACCTTGATGCCGATGCCGACAAAGGCCGGAAGGAACGTTTCCAGCCGCTTTCGCGGGAACTGGTGGACAAGCTGGTGGTGTACGGGAAAAGCGGCGACGCCAAGCGGCATTATACCAAGATGCGGGCCAAGGCCGGGGCGGCTCCCGATCTCAATGTACCGAACAACCCCCTGCTCTATGTTCCGTCACACCCGGCCAGGGTGATTCAGGAAGATTTGAAGAAGGTCGGGGTGGAAATCGCCACCTCAAAGGGCAAGCTGGATTTCCATGCTTGTCGGAAGGCATATATCAATTTGGTAATCGCCACCGGGGCGGATGTCAAGACGACCCAGGCTCTTTCTCGGCACTCGACGCCCTACCTCACTATGGAGGTATACGCCGAAGCAGTTGACACCAGGCTTATCAACACCGCCGAATTGGTAGGCAATATGTTGAGCCAAGCCGCCGCGCCTATTGAAATCGTGCCTGATACCCAAAAGTGGCCAAAATCTGCCCAAGTACCTAAAAGCACCCTATCAGACAAAACAGCAACCCCTTGCATCGCAAGGGGTTGCATACAAAAAATACTGGTACCGGCGGGTGGAATTGAACCACCGACCTATGGGTTATGAATCCATCGCTCTAAACCGCTGAGCTACGCCGGCATCGAGATGCTAGCAGCGATACTAATGGTGGTGCTAGTAGAGGCACAAACATGAACATGAACCGGAGCAAACAGCTAGCGCTTGCTGAACTGGAAGCTGCGGCGGGCGCCGGGTTTGCCGGGTTTCTTGCGTTCGACCATGCGGCTGTCTCGGCTGAGGTAGCCTTCCCCGGACAGCTTCGGCTTCAACTCTTCGGACAACTTGACCAAGGCGCGACCCAAACCCATCATCAACGCACCAGCCTGGCCAGTCATGCCGCCACCGCGAATCGAGGCGAAAACATCGTATTCGCTGTCGAGGGATACCTGTTTCAGCGGGCCTTCGACAAGTTTACGCAAACGCAGACTCGGGAAATATTCGCTGTAGTCCCGGCCATTCACGGTTATTTTCCCACTGCCTTTCTTAATGCGAACGCGCGCCACCGAGCATTTACGACGACCCGTTCCCCATTCATACCCATGCTTGTCAGCCACAACCATTCTCCTGAAAAGAGGTCTACCGGGTCACCGTTGCCAAATCCAACACTTCCGGGGATTGAGCCGCGTGCGGATGTTCGGAACCGGAATAAATTTTCAACTTCTTAATCATCTTCTCGCCCAGCTTGCCCTTAGGAAGCATGCGCTTCACCGCCATATACAGGATGCGGTCGGGATGGCTGGACAATACTTTCCGCGCCGACAATTCCTTCAGCCCGCCAATGTAACCGGAATGGCGGCGGTAAATTTTCTTGTCCCACTTCGCGCCGGTGAAACGCACCTTCTCGCAGTTAATCACCACCACTCCGTCGCCGCAATCAAACGAAGGGGTAAAATCAACCCGGTGCTTGCCCATCAGACGCATCGCTATCTTCGAAGCCATACGGCCTACCACCTGATTCTCACCATCCACAAGCACCCACTTGCAGATGTGTTCATCCGCTTTCTGCATTGTTGTTTTCTTCATTGCCGTCATGGCTCTTCCTCATACTAATTCACAACCGGCTGATGGAGGCTGCAAACAAACCATAGCCCACCCATTGCCAACCAGCAAAAAAACCCCAACCGGTCTCGCCGGTTTTGGGGAGAAGTAATAAATAGCCACTACCAAGCCAATTGTCAACAGGAAAAATCAACTTTTTATTTTATCGACCCGGAAGCGGGATTTATACCTTAATTATTCGGGTAACGTCATGAATTCCGGTAAACATGTTTTTCCAAATTGCCGCCGACGTTTTCGAAATATTTAACGCCAAGGGTTTTTACTCTGGTTCTCGGACGGTTTATCACATATGATCTGGCTGAAGTTTTGCAAAGCGGCGGTTACACCGCCAATCGCCACTTTGCAAAAATCTTTTTTGCCTGCTTTTCACGGGGTTATTGATTTTACAAAATCGCCATCGCCATTCAGCGGTTTGCATGGTGATTTTGCAAAAGTTCCAATATCCGCAGCAACGCAAGTTCACAGGATAACATTTGATGTCATATAAGCGTACCTTGGCGTTAATCGCCATCATACCTTTCGCCATCTTTGCCATCTGCTCCACCGGCTCCGACTGGTTCAGCAATATGCGCCGTTCCGAACAGGCCTACCAAGCCGTCATTGTGCAAGCCACCCGGCGGCACCGCCTTCTCCTCGAAAACTATTTCGCAACCGCCACCAACGCCCTCATCGACGGTTTGCAGATGCTCGGCCACAAACTCGACATGAACGACATCAATGCCCTCACCGTCGACGATATCGACCGCCATATCGCCACTATCGCCAAGCGCCATCCGAGTATCTACGCTTCCTGCTTCATCCTTCCCAAGGGCTGGAACGACCTTGGCGGACAAGCCATTTACCGCGCCGGGGTTAAAAAGGACATGGCCGGCGGTTCCCATGAAGTGCAAATCGTCAATCTTGACAACATCCCTTTCGAAACGGACGAATGGTTCACAAAGCCCAGGCAATCCCGGACAGGCGAATGGTGCGAGCCTTATTTCTATCCCCCCCTGAACACCTGGCTCATCACCTACGCCTTCCCCATCTACATTGGCGATCGCTTCATCGGCGTGGTAAGCGCCGACTGGGCTGTCGACGAACTCAACACCGAAATCGACAAAAGTGCCGCAGAGCTGGGCGAAGGGGTGTATTCGGTGGTCCTCAACCCCAAGGGCGACTATATCCTGCATTCAAACCTCGACTATGTCAGGAAACACGAGAACATCTTCGCCGTCAACGACCACGGAGCGGAAAGCGGCGACTGGAACCAAGTTTCCGAACTTCTCAAGAGCCGCTCCATCGGCGTTCTCAAAGTCAAAACCAGGAAGTCCGGAAATCAGTGGAACTTTGCGGCGCTGGCGCCGCTGCGGGTCAACGATTGGGTGATAGGGATCATCCTGCCCGAAGGCACCTTCCTCAACCCCCTGCGCCGCCAGCTCCTTTTCCAGATCGCCCTGATGTTGGCGGTCACTCTTTTCCTGGTCGCGGCGGTCATGTACAGCATCCGCCATTTCACCAAACCGCTCGGTGATTTGCATAGGGTGTCGGAAAAGTTCTACCAGAACGGCGAAACGGAATTCCTCAATGAAACCTACCACTTCCGGGAATTCAACAGTCTCGCCCACGCCTACAACCACATGCAGGACACCATCCAGGAACGCACCGCCGGCATGGAAAACAGCATCGGCGTCCTGGACAACATCATCCGCCAGGTCTCGGTGATGGCGCGCGAACTTCTGGAAACGTCGGAAAAATTGAATGCCTCCAGTCTCCAGCTCTCCAGCGGCGCAGTCGAGCAGGAATCGGTCTTCCAGGAAATCTCCGTCGCCGCCCTGGAACTCAAGGACCACGCCAATTCGAACGCCGACCTCGCCATCAGCACCAACGCCAAAATCGCCGAAGTCGAAAACATGTCCTGCGTCGGCAACCAGCAGATGGCCAACCTCCTGGCCGCCCTGAACGCCATCGCCGCCAGTTCGAAATCGATTAACGGCGCCTTGAAAGCCATCGACAACATCGCCTTCCAGACCAATATCCTCGCCCTGAACGCGGCGGTGGAGGCGGCCCGGGCGGGCATGCACGGGAAAGGCTTCTCGGTGGTTGCCACGGAAGTGCGCCAGCTCGCCAACCGCAGCGCCCGTTCAGTCGTCGAGACCGCCAAGTGGGTCGGCGATTCCACCGCGAACATCGCCGCCGGGGTGGAATTGGGCAAGAAAACCGCCACATCGTTCGGGAATATCACGGATATTTCCGGCGAGGCCGCCGACATGATGCGGATGGTGGCGGAACAGGCGCAAAACCAGAATCTCATCGTCTCGGAAGTGCTTTCGGGATTGGTCGGAGTGGCGGAAATCGCCAAGAAAAACGTCGACAACGCCACCGCCCACTCGCTCATGGCCAAGGAACTCTCCCGCCTCGCCAACCACATGTTCGCCATGCTCCAAGGCCAGATGTTCGACGGCCGACTGCTTGACAACCAGTCCGCAGAATTTCAGGGACACGATCGAATAGAATACCGGGGACACGAAATTTAATTGCCCATACCGCCGGACAATTAAACATCATGTCCCCGGTATTCTCGGGTTTTCAACATGTTGTCCTTATTCCAACGCCAATTCTGCCCTGCCTTACCTGGCCAAGCAATCCGCCAGCCAATAACCGTCTTTACGCAGCAACACCTCCGCCCCGCCCTTTGCCGATGCGGCAGGCGTCGCCTGTTCCGCCCAGGCGAGCGCCGCCGCGGCGTGCACAGGTTCGACCAGGAAGGTCTCGAGTTCCAAAGCGGCCGGCATGAGGCCAAGGACGTCAAGGGGATCTCTGGCATAAAACGGCAGGCAGACCGCGTTCTCGTTGGCAAGGGCGTAAGCGCGATTTTTCACCATATGACGGCTGGAGGTGACATCGGGATGGCCAAGATAACCGTGCAGGACGGTTTGGCGGTCCAAATTTGCCAGGCGATAAACATCAACCAGTTCCCGGGCGGTGATTTGCCCGGGGGCGGAGGCGTGGCCGTCCGCCAGGCTGGCGAAGGTGATTTGCGAGCCGAAGCGTCCGCCGAGGAGGCGCGACACCAGGCCGGTTTCCCCCATGGCGATGCCTATGGCGGGTTTTTGGCAATTGCCTAGGGCGCGGAAGACGGCGAGATTGTCGGCGTGGTGGCGGGCGGTTACGGCGAATTTTACCCAATCGGCGCCGGTGGCAGAGAGGTCCTGAAGGCGACGCTCTAGGTCCGGGGGAGTGGCGGCGAAGTCGTGGATACTGACGATTCTGATGCAAGCGCCGCAGTCCGCGAGGCTGGCCAAGTCGCCGGCTTCGCAGTCGAGGTAGGCGGCGCCGGACCGGGCGGCGCGGCGGAGTATATCCTGGCGCTCGCCAGAGCTGCCACGGTGGCGGCCGCCTTCCTTTACGGAACGGCAGGTGGCCAAGATCGGACGGCTGGCGGCGGCGGCGAGGAGACGCGGGAGGTCGGGGGCTTCTTCCAGGTAGTCGAAGCGGTATTCGTAGAGGTCGGCTGGTTCAGATGCGGCGCGGGAGATCAGATCCAGCATGAGGCGGTTCGTGGCAGCGCCTAGGGGGATGCAGATTTTTGTCATGGAGGAGCCTTTTTGCGACAAACCCGGTGGTGCCAATAACCACCCCCGTTCCAATTATTTAAAAAAGGAACGGAAGTCCTGGCGGATCCTTACCGGGGACCGGAGAGTATATTTGTGGGAATCCCTGGTCAGTGAATTCCCGGGCGCGACAAGGAGGCCTTACTACCTGCCCTACCCCTGAACCACGTAAAATCGCACGTACGCGCCCTGCCAAAAAACCCTCCGGACCCCGTCGAACCGGGACTTCCGTTCGGGTACCGCAACCACAAGTCGCTCCGCGGAGAGCTCCATTACAGGTTACGTTATCGCCTTGTTCACGCGCAAGCGAACAGTATTTTATATTTTTCCTGATTTCCGGATTATGGGGACATGGCCGAATAACGGGGACATGAGGTTTAATTGGCCAAAACGCCGGCCAATTAAACCTCATGTCCCCGTTATTCTCACGTTTTCAATGGGTTGTCCTTTTTTCAGCGCCATTCACGACTGTCCCCACATTTCCAAGTGTCTCTGGTAAAAATAACCACGTCGGGGTAGTGCCCAGAACAAAGCGTTTGACCCCCTGGTGAAATTATGTTAGCCTTGAATTGTGCGCCCGCCCAATTCAAAGGACTTCCATGAAACCGACCATCAAAAGCATCGCCGAATATGCCGGAGTTTCCCGTGGCGTCGTCGATCGCGTCCTGCACGGCCGCCCGAACGTCAACCCGGCCAAACGGCAAAGAGTCGAGGAAGCGCTGAAAAAACTCAATTACTCCCCCGACCCGGCCGCACGGGCCTTGGCACTCAAAAACAAAAAAATGAAAATCGGGGTCATTTTCCCGCACTGGAGCGGCTACTTCGCCAGCGAAGTGGCGAGGGGGCTGGAGGTCGCCACCAAGGAACTCCATGACTACGGGATGGACATCCTGGTGCGCAGTTGCGAGACCGACCTCCCCGACGAATACGTCGAAAGCATCGACGCCCTGCTTGCCGAGGGTGCGGCCGGCCTAGCCATTTGCGCCAAGGACGCGCCGCCGATCCAAAGAAAAGTGCGGGAGATCGCCCGCCATAATTTTCCCGTCGTCACTTTCAATTCCGACCTCACCGACTCGGGCCGCCTCTGTTTTGTCGGGGAGAACGTGGTGCAAAGCGGCCGGACGGCGGGGGAGATAATGTCCCGGCTGCTGCCGAAGCGGGGCGAGGTATTGGTGGTGTGCGGCAACCGCGAATTCAGCGGCCACGGCGGCCGGGTGGAAGGGTTTATAGAACGCTATCGCGAGCTCGGCCGCGCCGAGGACGCGGAAACGGTCCTGGAAACCCATAACGATTACGACCTCACCTACCAAAAAGTTGGCAAACACCTGAAAACACGGCCGGATACGGCGGGCATCTATATGGCGAACGACGGCCTGGCCGGCTGCGTGGAGGCGATCAAGGCGGCGGGTAAATCCGGCGCCATCCGCGTGGTCTGTCACGATTTGTCGGACGTGACCATTCGGCTGCTGAAAGAGGGGATGGTGGATTTCGCAATTGAACAAAATATATTCCGCCAAGGTTACCTTCCCGCGAAAATTCTAAACGATTATCTGCTTGCCGGCAAAAAGCCGGAACGCGACATAGAATACAATAAAATTCAGGTCGCTTGTGCGGAAAATATCTATTGACAAGGCGAATTTGTCTGGTATGTTTAACCGCGTTATAAATTTCACAGTAACTGGGCGCGAACACAGACCAAATTTTCTTTCCTCAGCCTCGGCATCCATCACCCACGCGACGCGGTATTCTTTTACCTTTGCTCAGTAGTATTTGCTTTGTCATTATACCCTGGAGTAGCAGGTCCGGGTTTTATCATCTAACACTGTGCACGCGCCCACTTCATTCCACCCTGCAGATTGTCTTTTGCTGGAGGTATTTAACCCATGCCAGCCGATCCTGTCGTGGTCATGGACGATATCACCGTCCAGTTCCCGGGCGTACTCGCCCTGGACAAAGTGCATTTCGACGCCATACCCGGGGAAGTGCATTGCCTGTTGGGGGAGAACGGCGCCGGCAAATCGACCATCATGAAAGTCCTCGCCGGGGTTAACACCAATTATTCGGGGAACATCCTTTACAAGGGTGAACCAATTGTCGCCCGTTCGGTTTTGGAACAGCGCGAGCGCGGGGTCAGTATCATTTTTCAGGAAATGAACCTCCTGAAAAACCTCACCGTCGCTGAAAACATGTTCATGGGCCGGCAACCGACCAACTCCCTCGGTTCCATCGACTGGAAGAGGATGAACTCGGACGCCCGGGCGTTGTTGGACTCGATTGGCTCGGACATCTCGGAAAAGGCCCTGGTCTCCAGCCTCTCGGTCGGGCAGATGCAGATGGTGGAAATCGCCAAGGCGCTGTCCTTCCGGTCCGACATCATCATCATGGACGAGCCTACCTCCGCCCTGACTGAAAAAGAGGTCGACAGCCTGTTCAAAATCATCGCCCAATTGAAAACCAAGGGCGTGGCCATCGTCTACATTTCCCATCGCCTCGACGAAATCCTGAAGATTGGCGATCGGGTCACGGTTTTCCGGGACGGCCAGTACATGAGCACGGTGCAGGCGAACGACACCACGGTGGACAAGTTGATCAAACTGATGGTGGGGCGCGATTTGTCGGAGCAGTACCCGAAGGTGCATATCCAGCCGGGCGAGAATCTGCTGGAGGTCAGGAATCTGCGCCAGGGGAACACCCTGCACGATATTTCCTTCCATTTGCGGCGGGGGGAGATAGTCGGCTTTTACGGCTTGATGGGCTCGGGACGGACAGAGACCATGCGGGCGATTTTCGGCGCCGACAAGTTTGATTCGGGGGAAGTGCTCATCAAGGGGAAATCCACCCGCATCCGCAATTGCGAGGACGCGAAGAAGCAGGGTTTGGCCCTGCTGACCGAAGACCGGAAAAACCAGGGGCTGATCCTCTCTTTTTCGGTGAAGGACAACATCGTCCTCGCCAACCTCGACAATGTCATGGGGCCGATGGGCCTGAGCCGCGCCTCGGAACGCCGGGTGTGCAAGGTCCTGTCGGATTCGATGCGCATCAAGACGCCGTCCATCGAGCAGAAGGTGAAGCTGCTGTCCGGCGGAAACCAGCAGAAGGTGGTTATCGCCAAATGGCTTAATTCCGACTGCGACATAATTATTTTCGACGAGCCGACCCGGGGCATCGACGTCGGCGCCAAGGTGGAGATTTATAAAATCATGAACCGCCTCAAGGAGGAAGGCAAGGGGGTGATCATGGTTTCATCGGAACTCCCGGAGACCCTGGGGGTGGCGGATCGGGTATATGTGATGCACGATGGCCAGATTGTGAAATGCTTCGACCAGCCGGAAGGCCTGACCGAAGACGACGTCATGAAATACGCCACCGGTTCGATTTCGGATAAAGGAAGTTGCCATGAACAGTAAAAAATTCGACATGACCAACCTGACGCCGGTCCTGGTGCTGGTTATCCTGTGCCTCTTCATGACCTTCCTGTCCCCGGTGTTCGCGACCCGCGCGAACCTGGTCAACATTCTCCAGCAGGTGACGGTGAACGCCATTCTCGCCCTGGGAATGAGCGTGGTGATTTTCACCGGCGGCATCGACTTGTCGGTGGGGTCGGTCCTGGCGATATGCGGCATCGTCATGGGTAAGCTCATCGTCAACCTGGGCGTTCATCCCGCCCTTGCCATACCGGTGGCGCTGATTATCGGCATCATCTGCGGCACCATCAACGGCCTCTTCATCTCCAAATTCAAACTCCAGCCCATGATTGCCACCCTCGGCATGATGTCCATCGCCCGCGGCGCCGCCCTCACCCTCGCCAACGGTAAAACCATCACCGGTTATCCCCAAGGCTTCCGGTGGATTGGTTCCGGCCGGGTCTGGGATATCCCGGTGCAAATCATCATCATGCTTATCCTCTATGTCATCATGTGGTATATCATGAAATACCGGAAATTCGGCCGCTACGTTTACTCCATCGGCGGCAACGAAGAGGCCACCCGCCTCTCCGGCATCAACGTCCTCAAGTACAAGACCCTCGCCTACACCGTCTGCTCCCTCATGGCCGCCCTGGCGAGCATTGTCCTCGTCTCGAAATTGAACTCCGCCCAATCCATCGCCGGCGAAGGCTACGAACTGGACGCCATCGCCTCCTCGGTAATCGGCGGCGCGAGCCTCCTGGGCGGCGCCGGCAACGTCTGGGGCACGCTCCTCGGCGCCATCATCATGGGTGTAATCAGGAATGGCCTGAACCTGATGAACGTCTCGACCTACCTCCAGAAGTTGATCATCGGCCTCATCATCATCGCCGCCGTACTCCTCGATTCCTTCCGGAACCGCCAGCGGGCGTGAGGGGTAAACGCAAGATGCATGCCATTCCGCTTCAAACAATCGTGCGGTTTACGGGAAAATGTTCTGGTTCCACATCCGAAGGAAATAAGGAAAAGGAGAGTCCCAATGAGAAAAGCCCTGTTGTCCCTCCTGGTTCTGGTCGCCCTGCTGGCTTCCGTCGCCGTCGCCGGCGAAAAGCCGCGCATCGCCTACATCGTCAAGGCCATGTCCGACCAGTTCTGGATTGACATGCGTAACGGCGCCGACAAGACCGCCGCCCAATATGGAGTCGAGCTGTCCTTCCAGGCTCCGGAAAAGGAAACGGACGTCGAGAAGCAAATCCAGATGGTCGAAAACGCCATCATCTCCAAAGTCGACGCGATTATCCTCTCCGCCTCCGATTCGAAAGCGCTGAACCCGGTCATCGTCCAGGCAAACAAGGCGAAGATTCCGGTGATTCTCGTCAACGACACCATCGACGAAAAAGCCCTCGCCGCCGACGGCGGTTTTGTCGAAACCTATGCCGGCATCGATCAGTACCAGGCCGCCGCCCTGGCCGGTAAATACGCCGCCGAAAATCTGAAAGGCGGCAAGGTTCTCCTGCTGGAAGGCCCCGCCGGCGTCGACGCCCTGGATCAACGCCTGGCCGGTTTCCGGGATCAGATCAAGAATAAGCCGGGTTGGGAAATCGTCGCCTCGCAAACCGCGAACTGCGACCGCAACGAAGGCTTCAACGTCATGCAGAACATCCTCACTTCGCGCCCGGACGTGAACGTGGTTTGGTCCGTGAACGCCGAAATGGGCCAAGGCGCCATCCAGGCGATTGACCAGGCCGGCAAGACCGGAACCATCTCGGTGTTCGATTTCGACGCTTCCGATGACGACGTCCAGACCATCAAGGCCGGCACCCTGGTCGGTTCCGTCGCCCAGTACCCCGAACTTCAGGCTGAAGCCGCCATCAAGGCCTGCCTCGACGTCCTGGCCGGCAAGAAGCTCCCCGCCCACACCGTTACCAAGGCTGAACTTATTACCAAGGCGAATGTGAAGTGAGAAGGCGGTGAATAATTGCGGGTAAGCGGCTGTTACCGGCGTCACCCGATTACTTATTAAATATGGCGCCCGCTCAGGCGGGCGCCGTTTTATGTAGTAATAGCGAGTCACGGCATCAGACGATTATTGAATCCGGATCTTTCCAAAGGGGATGAGGGAATGAACCGGCTTCCACTAGCGCCGGCCGGGATCGCGGCATAGTAACTGATACAGACACCCTCTTGCCTTCAGATCCGACTCCGTCTGGAGCACGCTGACGCTTTGCTCCGTAAAGGCGCTGTTTCGACAAGGGGGCTGGTTGCGCCCCCTTTGGAACCCCCCAACCAGCTTGAAGCTGGACCCGATCGTCGCTTCGCTCCTTTTTTAACCAATTTTTTACCGCTTTAAAAGCTTTTCCACTTCCTCAAATCACCGACCGCAAAAACGCCGCCAACCTATCGCTGGCCGGCCTCTCAAACATCTCTTCCGCCCCACCCTCCGCCAAAATCACCCCGTTGTCCATAAACACCACCCGATCCGCCATCTCCCGGGCAAAGCCCATTTCGTGAGTCACCAACACCATGGTATAACCCTTGCTGGCCAGCTCGCGGATGACCTTCAGGACTTCCCCGGTGATCTCCGGGTCCAGGGCCGAGGTCGGCTCGTCAAACAGGAGGATCGACGGCCGCATGGCGAGAGCCCGGGCGATGGCGATACGCTGCTTCTGCCCGCCCGAGAGCTGCCCCGGATAAGCGCGGGCCTTCTTCTCCAGGCCGACCATGCGGAGGAGGTCCATGGCTCGCTCGCGGACTTCGGCCGGGTTTTCCTTTTTGTTTTCAATCGGGGCGATGGTGATGTTGTCGAGGCAGGTCAGGTGGCCGAAAAGATTGAAGTGCTGGAACACCATCGCGGTCTGGAGAATAAGGCTGCGGACCACCTTCTCCGGCCGGTAACGGATGCGCCCCTCGACCGTTTCGGCGAGAACGGAACCGTTGATGGTGATGCGGCCGCTGTCGATCAGTTCCAGCTGGTTCACGCAGCGGAGAAGCGTCGACTTGCCGGAACCGGACGAGCCGATTATCGAGATGTGTTCGCCCCGCTTCACCTTCAGGGTGACGCCGTTCAAGGCCTGGATGTCGCCGTAACGCTTGTGGATGTTTTCCAATGTGACGCTGTACTCGTCCTGGGACGGCGCGGCGGAATGGGGTTCGGCATACGTGATCATACCGCCTCCTGTTCGTGCCGGGAGAAACGTTTTTCCAGCTTCTGGTAGATCACAGTGAGGACGAATGTGATGACGAGGTAGCAGCCGGCCGCCAGCATATAGGCGGTGGTGTTGGTGTCCCGGTTGGCCGCGTCCTTGGCTGTTTTCAGGAGTTCGGGGACGGCGATGACGTTCGCGAGGGCGGTGTCCTTGACCAGGGTTATCGTCTCGTTGGAAACGGGGGGGATGATACGGCGGATGGTTTGCGGGATGATAATCCGGAACATGGTGCGGGTGCGGCTGAAGCCGAGGGTTTTGGCTGCTTCGTATTGCCCACGGTCGATGGATTGAATGCCTGCGCGGTAGATTTCCGCGAAATAGGCGGCGTAATTCAGGGCGAAGGTGATGATGACCGCGGGGAAACGTCCCAGACGAAGAAATGTCCAGCCGCTATTGTTGGCCATGATGCCGAGGCCGTAGTAAAAGAAGAAGAGCTGCAACATCAGGGGCGTTCCCCGGAACAGCCAGACGTAAATGCGGCAGAGAAAACGTATCGGCCAGAAACGGGAAATGTTACCCAGGGCGATCGGCAAACCCAGAGGCAGGGAAAGGGCCAGCGTCAAGGTGAAAATGGCCAGTGTTTCCCATAGCCCGCGCATAAGCGCGGGCCAGAGGGTACTGATATAATCCATGGAAAAATTCATGTAGGCAATCGCCTTTGCTTATTTCATATTGAGGAGCAAATCCGCCCCGAACCATTTTTCACTGATTTCCTTGCCTTTGCCGCTGTCGATGACCGCCTGAATGGCGTTCTCGACCGCTTTACGGAGCTGTTCGTTGTCGCCGTTGTCGGGGACGGTGCGGCGGAAGCCGATGACGTACAAGTCGTCCCCGAAGTCGACCGGAGCCACTTTCAGGGCGGTGCCGAGGTTCTTGTTCTTGTATTGGCCGAGGACCTCGTCGACAATCATCGCGTCGATACGCCCCGCCTGCATGTCGAGGATGCACTCGTCGTAGGTGGCGTATTCGTGAAGTTTGTTCATGATGAGGGGGAAGACCGGGCTCGCCTTAACAACTTCAAGGCTGGAGGAGGCGGCCTGGGTACCGACATTGTAATTTTGCAAATCTTCCAGCTTGTCGATTTTGACGTTGGGGTTGGTCATGACCACGAGCTTGTTGTTAAGATAATTCTTGGACAAGGTCATGCTGACTTCGCGGTCCTTGGTCCGGGACATGCCGTTCCAGAGGCAGTCGACGTTCCTGGCCGCCAGTTCCATTTCCTTGGCCGACCATTCGACCGGCTGGAAGACGACTTCGAGGCCGAGCTGCTGACCGACGGCTTTGGCGAGGTCGATGTCGAAGCCGACCAGGTTTCCGGCCGGATCGCGAAAGCCCATGGGGGCGAAGGTGTCGTCAAGTCCGACGACGAGTGTCCCCGGCGTGGCGAGTCCGGGCAGTTTTTCGCCAGCCTGAACGGATTGGCCGAGGAGACCAAGAGCCATGACAAAACTGAAAGCAAGGGCGAGAAAAGCGGTTTTCTTCATGTCAGTCCTTCTTTGTGGCAAAAGGTTGGGGAAAGTCGCCGCTCGGTCGGCGGCACGACATACGGTTAGCGGCAGTCAGCGCGGCATTATACCAGCAAGATCGGTTGGGGGCAAATCATGAAAACGGATTTTATCGTGAAGACGTGTGGCTGTTGCATTATGTGAGAATTGCGGTTAAAATACAAGGATAAGGTCATTTATGGCGGAATTGTTTTCGCCGAGGGAAAAGAAATGAAAACCGTTCCTGTACACGAGGCGAAAAGCATGCTTTCGCAATTGGTAGAACGAGCTGCCAAAGGTGAAACCATTTTGATTGGCGGGCACGGCAAACCGGAAGCCGCTTTAACTTCCGCCAAGGCGATGAAGCCAAAAAAGCGCATTGGTCTGTTACGAGGAAAGTTCAAAGTTCCAGATGATTTTGACGATCCGCTTCCCGAGGAATTATTGGAATTGTTTGAAGGGGGAACGTAATGCGAATCCTCCTGGACACCAATGCGTTGCTATGGACCTTGGCAGGTTCAAAACGGGTTGCGCCGGTTCGATCCTTGCTTCTTGCGGATGATACAGACGTTTTCGTCAGTTCTGTTTCCTGGTGGGAAATCGCAATTAAAACAAAACTAGGCAAACTCGATGCCGATTTGCGCGTTTTACGTATCGCCTCGCGTGATAGTGGTTTTCAGGACCTGGCTTTAACCGGAACCCATGCTGAAATGTTACTAACTCTCCCGCAACTCCATCGAGATCCGTTCGACCATATGCTAATCGCCCAGGCGATGGCGGAGCCAATGCGATTTATTACCGGCGATAAGATTATCTCGCAATATACCACAAATATTATAGTAATTTAGGTTACATAATCAGTTCTACCTCTACTACGCGACTGCTGTGGGAACCGCCTCCACAACAGTCGCGTGATCAAGGGGTTGTATGGTGAACGGTGTGTTGTGCCGTTTTTTGCCACTGCTTCGCGGATTACAGATAACCCTAACTTCATGCGGCATTTGCGGATGCGGTTCCCGCAAATGCCGCGTTGTAAAGCTACGCCAATACCCGTACCACCTCGCCCGCTGCCGTATCCCGCTGGATTCCCGCCTCAATCGCCCAACGTCCGTTCACCATTACCGAATCAATCCCCTCCGGCAAACGCTCCGGCTCGGCATAAGTAGCCGTGTCGCGGTAACGCGCCAGGTCAAGTAAAAGCACATCCGCCGCCTGCCCCGCCTGCAAACTCCCGCGATCCTTCATCCCCATGCGCTGCGCCGGCAAGAGCGTCACCGCCCGCACCGCTTCCTCGATTTTCAACCGCCCCGTTTGCATCGCGTAATGCGAAATGAAGCGCGCCTGGGTCCCGAATTTACGGGGATGCGGTTTGCCGCCTTGCGAATACAGCGCATCCGAAGCGACTATCGCGCCCGGAGCAGTCAGCAGCATGGCGACGTCCTCCTCGCACTGGTTATGCGACACCATCGGCAGGTTGCCGCCGTTCACGAGGATGAGTAGCATGGCGCACTCTTCCGGCTCCACCCCGCGTTCCCGGGAGATTTCCATAATATTCCGGCCCACAAGCGCACTGTCACTACCTCCGGCGACCACCACCGAATCCCAGCCGGTCGAGGGAATGAGGTTGTCCCACTCGTCCTGTTCCCGACGCATTTCGGCGCTAATTTCCCGGCGAATGGCAGGGTCGGACAAACGGTCCAGCAACGCCGCGACGCCTCCGGCCTGGCAGGCCGGCGGCAACAAGGCGTGCATGGCGGTCGAGCCGGCGGCGTAGGGGTAAAGGTCGTAAGTTACGTCCTGGCCGGCTGCCCGAGCTTCCTTGACCATTGCCAAAGCTTTTGGGGGAAGGACGCGCCAGTTCTTTTTCCCCGCAGCCTTGAGGTGGCTGATGTGCAGTGGCGCATCGGCTTCACGGGCCGTTTCGATGACTTCCCGGACGGCTTGGAGGATGAGGCTGCCTTCGCCGCGAACATGACTGACCACGGGACGGGAAAATTCCGTCGCGACTTTGAAAAGGGCGAGCAGTTCGCTGCCGGTATAGAAGATTTCCGGAATATAGGTAAGACCGACCGATAGGCCGAGCGCTCCGGCGGCGAGTGATTCCCGGGCCAGCCCGGTGACCGCGTCCAGCTCCTGCCTGGTGAGGGGTTCGGGCTTGAAACCGCACACGGCGATACGCAGGGCTCCGCCGCCGACCAGGAAACCTTGGTTGCCAGCGAGCGGTTGTTTGCCGGCGGCGGCGAGGAAAGAGGCGAAGCTCATTCCCTTAAGGAGCGGCGGAACCGGCCCGAGAATCGGTTCCGCGTATGCCGTGAATTCCTGATAATGCTCCGGCGAAGTGGGCGCCGCCGAAAAGCCGCACAACCCGGACACGAAAGTGGTTATGCCTTGCGCGACTTCGAGGCGCGAAGGGGGATTTTGCCAGGGCACCAGGTCGCCGTGGCGGTGGATATCGACAAAGCCCGGCAAGGCGACGAGGCCGGCGGCATCCCGGATCCCACGGGCCGGTCCGTCGACCCCGGGGCCGACGGCGACTATTTTGCCGCCGCTAAGGGCGATGTTGCCGGCATAGGGCGGTCGGCCGGTGCCGTCGATAATGGTGGCGTCACGGATGAGGAGATCCAACATATCTGAAAATTTCCCGCCTGAAAACGCCCTCTCCCGTATCACGATAGCGGTTGACTTTGCCGCCGGGATTTGTAGGATATGCGCCGTTCGTTTTTTACTTTTTCTTAAACCGAACCGGCGCTCAGGCGCCAAGGCAAAACAAAGGGGAACAAATATGGTTAAATGGGGACTGATGCTGGCGGCGTTCGCCGCGATTTTGTTGTTGGCCGGCGGTTGCGCGAACGATCGTTACCACCAAAACCGGCGCGGGGACGTTCACGGCAATACGGACCAGTACCATCGTTAGGATCTGAGCCGCGTCACTCTTTGGTCAGTTGCGACAAATCTTCGTGCAGGAGCCGCGTCCCGCTCTTGAAAAACTGCACCATGATTTTGCGTTTTTCCACCGTCAGGATTTTCCCGGGTCCAAACCGGGGATGCCGCACCAAATCCCCCGGCTTGAACCGGGAACTTTTCCCCAAACCCGCAGCGGCCTGTGTTTTGCCTCCGGCAAAGGGCCGCTTCGGCAACTGGGTTTTTCCCCGCGTTGACGGCGAAGGCGTCTCGGACGTTTCCGTATCGGCAAAATCCAGGTCAGGCTGACAGTCGGGATTGGGATCGATATCCGGATCGATAGCAAAATCAAGGTCCAGATCGGAAAATTCCTCGTCCACAAAGGGATCCTTCCAGGTTCCCGGTCCCTTCCCGATTCCGCCGTATTTCTTGCCGCCGCCGTATCCCGAACCAAACTGCCAGGAACCGCTGTCGCCAAAATCCAGCGTCACCAGGGAAGCCTTCGGCAATTCCGCCAGGAAGCGGCTGGGAATGCTGAAATCCAGGTTCCCGTTCACGAAGCGGGTCGTCGCGTGGGTGATTCTGGCGCGGAGCTTGGCCCGGGTGATTCCCACATAAAACAACCGCCGTTCCTCCTCCACCGCCGCTTCGTCCCGGCAATTTCGGTGCGGCAGTACCCCCTCCTCGAGACCGGTCAGGAAGACGTCGTCAAACTCCAAACCCTTAGCGCTATGCAAAGTCATCAGGGTGACCTTGTCGACCCCAGAAGCCCAACCGTCGACGTCGGCGACCAGCGCCACGTCCTCGAGGAAAGCGGCAAGATCGATGGCGGTGCTGGCGCGGACCTCCTCCTCGGTTGCGTCGGGGTCGCCGGCGGACGGTTCGGAGGCGCTGCTTTCCAAACGGAGACGCACGAATTCCGCCGCCCTGGCCACGAGCGCGTTCAGGTTTTCGACCCGTTCCTCGGCCAGCTCGTCCTTGTGGGCGTTGGCGAGGGTGGCTTCGACGAGCCCGGAATGGGCGACGATTTCCTTGACCGCGACGTCGGCGCGGGAGATGTCGATGGCGGCCAATTTCCGGCACCAGCGGGCGAAGTCCACGATTTTTTTTCCTTTGAAGTGCTCTTCAAGGGAATCGTCGGCGATGAATTCGAAGAGCGGTTTATTCTCCAGCGCGGCGGCGGCGGCGATTTTCTCCACCGTCTTCTCGCCGATCCCCGGGCGGCTGGCGGCGAGGCGGCGGAGGCTGGCGAGGTCGCGGCCGTTCACCCGCATCTTGAGGTGGGCGAGGGCGTCCTTGATTTCCTTCCGTTCGTAGAAGCGCACGCCGCCGACCAGTTGGTAGGGGATGCTGGAGGCGAGGAGCGCTTCTTCGAGGGGCCGGGACTGGGCGTTGGTGCGGTAGAAAACGGCGATTTCCCCCAGTTTACCCCCCTTTTTCCGTAGTTCCTTGATTCGGTCGGCGATCAAGACCGCTTCCATGCGGTCGGATTGGGTACGGATAAGAGCAACTTTCTCGCCTTCCGGTTTGGCGGTGAAGAGATCCTTTTCCAGACGGTTCTGGTTGTGGCGGATAAGGTGGTTGGCGACGTCGAGGATGAATTTCCCGGAGCGGTAATTCTCCTCGAGACGGACGATTTTCGCGCCGGGGTAATCCTTTTGGAAGTCCATGATGTTCCGGTAATCGGCGCCGCGCCAGGAATAGATGGACTGGTCGGGGTCGCCGGTGGCGTGGAGATTGGCCTGCTTACCCGCCAGGGCGCGCAGCAGCCGGTACTGGGTGCGGTTGGTGTCCTGGTATTCGTCGACCAGGATGAAGGGGAAGCGGGCGCGGTACTTTTCCAGGGCTGCGGGGCGGTTTTCCAATAGCTTCGCCGCCAGCAGCAGCAGATCGTCGAAATCGAGGGCGTTATTCTGCCGGAGGGTGTTTTCGTATTCGCGGTACACGTCCTGGACGACGCGATCGCGGGGAGTTATCCCGGAGAGGTCGTCGACCTCCTGCAGATCGGACTTGGCTTTGCTGATGGCGGAACGGATGGACGCGGCGGAATAGGTCTTGTCGTCGATGTCCAGCTTTTTCAAGACTTGTTTGACCAGGCTTTCCTGGTCGGTCTGGTCCATTATCGTGAAACGGCTGTCGCGGCCGGCGTCGAGAAGAGGGAGATCATAACGAAGAATCCTGGCGCAGACCGAGTGGAAGGTTCCCATCCAGGCCGGGGCTTCGCCGACCAGTTGCTCGACCCGGGAACGCATTTCGTTCGCCGCCTTGTTGGTGAAGGTCAGGGCGAGGATGCGCCAGGGGCGGACGCCCTGGGAGACCAGGTGGGCGATGCGGCGGGTGACGACGCGGGTCTTGCCCGAACCGGCGCCGGCAACGACCAGCATGGGGCCGGTAAGGTGGGTGACGGCTTCGCGCTGGGGCGGAGTCAGGTCGTCGAGATAGCGCGGATGCTTTAACAAATCAGCCCTTCCCGCAGCGTTCCGGCGTCGCCGGTCGCCGCTAAAAATTTATCCAGAACCTTGCGTAAACACTCCTCCGGAGTTCCCGACAGTTCGACGAATCCGCCTGCAGCCAGATTGTGCCCGCCGCCCTTCCCCTCGAGCGCGACCACTGCGAGCATTATCTGGGTGGCGTCCTCGTTCGGCGCCTTGCTGCGCAGGGACAGGTAAAGCCTGCTTCCGTGGAATCCGGCGGCCAAGGCATATTGTACATCCCGAAGCGGAATAAGAAAGTCAGAAGCCATCGATAAGTGGTCCGGCGTCTTCACCGTCCCGCAATCGGCGAAGGCGGAGGATCCGTACAAACCGGTGCGTTCCATCGCGCCGTGCAGAAAACGGTAGTAGGCGGGGTCCTGCGGCGGATGGGTGGCTTGGCCGGCGATGGACAAATCGGCCAGGGAGAGGAGAATTGCGTAGGCTTGAATGTCGCAAGGGACGGAGTAGCGCAGGAGGCCGTCGGTGTCGGTCTTGATCCCAAGGAACAAGGCGGTGGCGAGGCGGGCATCGGGGACGATTCCCGCCGCCTGCAAATAATAGAACAGGAGGGTGGAGCTTGACCCGACGTTGATGCGGATGTCGGAAAAACGCACCGCCGCCGTTTCCGAGTTGCGCCTGGAAAGGCGGATGGATTCGGTGGAAAGGCGGTGGTGATCCACCACCGCCAATACCGGCACGCTGCCCGGCAGGGACTGGTTTCTGGCGGCTGGCTGGGTGTCCACCAGGAGGGCGCCGCGGTAATCGGTCAGATTGGGGATGGAAGCGAAGGTCTGCAGGTTTATTTTGAGGAGCCGCACCATTTCGCTGTTGTCCTCGCGGCCGATGATGCCTCCGTGGGCGATGGCGGAGTTGATCCCCCAGGAGCGGGCGAGGGTCTGCATGGCGAGGGCGGCGGCGATGGCGTCGGGGTCGGGGTAATCGTGGATGGCGATGAGGAGGGGTTTGTCTCCGGTACCGATGGCGGAACGGAGCTGGCGGACCTGCGCTGGGGAGACCAGCGGTTCGATGCGGTGTGTCATTTCCAGGTTTCCTCACTCTTCGGCGGTATACGAAAAAGCCCTTCCCGTGCGGGAAGGGCCCTCCTCCTCTATTCCCCACTACCCCCGGCCGAAACCGGGGTTCCTTCCCCCGTTCTTTTAGGGCGACGGTGTGAACCAGGCGCAGCTACAACCTTCAAGAATGGCTACTTGCGCTTGGCCGGTTTTTTGGCGGGAGCCTTTTTGCTGGCCGGGGCCTTTTGGGCGGCGGGCGTTTTGGCGGCGGACTTAGCCGCTGTCTTTGCGGCGGGTTTGGCCGGCGCGGCTTTTGGCGCCGGAAGAGCCGTCGATTTCGCTGCGGGGGCGGCAGGAGCGGCGGCAAGAGCTGCGAGATCGGCGTGCGGGGCATATTTCTTGAGGCCCTTTACCGCCTCCTTCAGGGCCTTCGAGGCGGTGAAGCGGGGTTTCACCGAGGCCTTGATTTTAATCGGTTCGCCGGTGGTGGGATTCCGCCCCATGCGGGCCTTGGACTGGGCCTTCACGAAGATGCCGAAATCCTTGACATTGACCTTCACGCCTTTGGTCATCGCGTTGGCGATTTCGTCGAACACGAAATCGATAATCGCGGACGCGTACTTCAACTTCGTTCCGGTCTTGTCGACCAGAGCCTGGGCGAGCTGACGTTTGCGCAGGACTTCGATTTTGCTGGCAGCCATGTTCCTTCCTCCTCCTTTTGTGTCAATAACGCCGTTGGCATTTCGAGCGGTCGCTCGCCCGGGGCGTTTCCGTTTCCTGGCCTTCCCTATAGGCTTTTATGTGGAAAAAACGAAAATTAAACCACGGTGAAACCGCATGACGATTACCTTCGGCAACTGGCCGCCACCATCCCTCTCCCAACCCCTGGAAACCTTCGCGGCCTACAGTAAAAACGGCGCCCCACAGGCGGACCGAAAATTTCGTATCAACTTTTGGCGAAATATAAGCCGTATTTTCAGCGTGTCAAGGCAAAAAAACGTTTTTATCGCATTTTTGTCCGCCGCCTCTCCAAAAAAGTGATTGGAGTTTGGGCTCGGCGAGGCGGGCTTTTACCCGGACAAGATTGAAAACCGCTCCGCCGGTACCGCCGATTTCTTCTTAGATCCACAATGCTTTTTCGCTTTTTTTTATCGCCCTGCCGGCGGGGCGGCCGAAGGGGATGGGGATGAAAAAGCGGGTGAAAGGCGGGAATCAGAGCCGCGTTAATTTTGCATATTTTTTGGAAAAAAAAAGTCACAAAAAGGGCGGGGAAAAGTCGTCATGCCGGCCTCGGGACGTGTCACCGCACCCTGCCGCGTTGCCGCGAAGTTCCGCCAGCGAGCGTTCCCACCTACCCTCCGGAAAAGCCGCCGTGAACGCCGCCGCCAGATCCTCCGGCAGTGGACAAAACGCTTCCACCCGCCCACCCCGCCAGGGAAAAGCCAGGCGCCAGGCATGCAAAGCCGAACGTCGCAAGCCGAGAACCTGCTTTGCCGCCCGGTTCGCCGCCCGGTCGCCGTAATTGTCGTCACCGAGAATGGGACAGGCCAGCGCCGCCGCGTGCACCCGAATTTGGTGCGTCCGGCCCTCCCGGGGGTTGAATGCCAAAAGCCCGGCCTGGAAGGCCGTCCCCCCTTCCGTGAATTCGTGGGAACGGTTTAAAACCCGGTAGGCGGTCTCGGCAGCTAGGCCTCCCCCGCCCTTCACCACCCGCACCGGGCGCCGTCCCCCGGACCATTCGCTCAAATTGCGGCGAACCAATCCGGAACTGTTCCGCGGCACCCCGAGACATAGAGCGAGGTAAGTCTTCTCCACCTCCCGCCGCCGAAAGAGCGCTGTCAATTCACGCTCCGCCGCCGGGTTCAGGGCAAACACCAGGCCGCCGGACGTGTCCCGATCCAAACGGTGCACCGGCAGGAGTTCGGGGAGGTTCAGCTTGGCCCTGGCCAACGACAGGAACTCCCGCCCGCCTGCTTGCGAGACCGTTTCCATGCCGGCGGGTTTGTTGCATACCACAAAATCGGCATGGGTAAAAATCGGCTTGAAAGTTATTTCTTCCGCGAATGAGTCCGACAAAGTCTTGAATTTCTCCTCAGCGTGGGAATAATGAGTTACAATTAAAATTGACGGTTCCGGATAACGGATCCCTTGGCAACGGCATTTAGACTTTGTATCAGTTCGACCCGGAAAACAAAAAGGAAAATTCGTATGAACAAAACCATCGCCGGAGTCCGCGGCCCCTTCCCCGTCCTCCAAGTCGCCCTTGACTTCCTCGAAAGCGAACGCGCCCTCCGCCTCGCCCACGAGGTAGTCGCCGGCGGTTGCGATTGGCTCGAAGCAGGAACCCCGCTCATCAAATCGGAAGGTTTCGAAGCGATAAGAAAACTCCGCGGCGCCTTCCCCAATCACGTCATCGTCGCCGATCTGAAAACCATGGACGCCGGCCGCCTCGAGTTCGAAGCCGCCGCCAACGCCGGCGCCAGCATCGCCGTCGTACTCGCCGCCGCCGCCGACGCGACCATTTCCCAATGCGTTGAAGCGGGCCGCAAGTCCGGCCTCCTCACCTACTGCGACACCATCAACATCCCCGACCAAATCCTCGGCGAGCGTATCGCCGCCGTCACCAAACTCGGCGTCGACATCGTCGGTGTGCATATGCCCATCGACGATCAAATGCTGGGGAAGGACCCCCTCTCCCGGCTGAAAATTGCCCGCGCCGCCACCGACCTCCCCATCGCCATCGCGGGAGGAGTGACTTCCGAGACCGCCCCGACCATGGTCGACGCCGGCGCTTCCATCATTATTGTCGGCGGCGCCCTCATCAAAGCCATCGACGCCCGGAAAGCCGCCCAAGCCATCCGCCAAGCCATGGATTCCGGCAAGGGGGTCGTCTCGGAAATCGGCAAACGCACCGCGAAAAGCGATATCGCCGACATCCTCCTGCGCGCCTCGTCTTCGAACCTTTCGGACGCCATGCATCACAAGCCTTGTCTCGCCAACATTTATCCGCGCACTCCCGGCCTGCGCATGGCGGGACCGGCGCAAACCGTCCGTTCCGCCCCGGGCGACTGGAATAAAGTCGTCCAGGCCATCGACGTCACTCCACCCGGCGGCGTCCTGGTCGTCGATTGCGGCGGCGTCCCGCCGGCGGTTTTTGGCGAACTCGCGGCGCAGTCCGCCAAAGGACGGGGTTTAGCAGGAGTCGTCATCCACGGCGCCATCCGCGATTCGGACGTCTCGACCCGCCTCGGCCTGCCGCTTTTTTCCAGCGCCATCTGTTCCCACGCCGGCGAACCAAAGGGTTTTGGCGAAATTGGTACAGAAATTAACATTAATGGCCAAATAATTCGCCACGGCGACTGGATCTTCGGCGATGACGACGGCGTCATGGTCCTGCCGAAGGAACAGGCGGTGGAGTACGCCAACCGCACCTTGGACGTCATGGAAACGGAACAACGCCTGGCGGCGGAAATAATGGCCGGCAAGACATTGTCCGAAGTGGTAAACTTGAAAAAATGGGAAAAACGCTCGTAACAACTCCCGGCCGCCCGGAACAGATATTACGTATGGTTTGAACGAGGCAAACGTAATTCGCCCAGACGTTCGGCTTGTGTGGCTAACGAGGGGAAAACAAAGATGCACATCTGTCAAATATGCAAAAAGAATCCGGCCGTCATTCACCTCACCGATATTCTTTCCAAAGAGAAGACGGCGAAGGAAGTACATATCTGTGAAAATTGCGCCGCCGAAAAGGGCTTCAACCTGAAGGGCGCCGCCAGCCTGCCGCAGCTCCTCGGGCTCGCGGCCAAGAAAAGCGCCAAACCCGGCGTCACCACCGCCGCCCCGATGGGAGGAATCGTCACCAGCCAAAAATCGCGGCCGACTGAACCGGATTTGGTATGCCAGCATTGCGGTTTGACCTGGACGCAATTCGGCGAACGCGGACGATTGGGGTGTCCCCACGATTACCACGAGTTCGAGGCGAAATTGCGTCCCCTAATCGCCAACCAGATGTCCGGCGCCGTAAAGGACGGGGAAAATTTCCACGTCGGGAAACGCCCCGGCGCCAGGGCGATGCGGGACGACCGGGAGGCGCAGGTGAAGAATCTGGTCAAGCGATTGCGGGCCGCGGTCGCAGAGGAGAATTACGAAGCGGCGGCACAACTGAAACACGAACTGGAAGCTCTCCGCGGCAACGCCGGCGCGGACGGCCAGGAGCATAACTGACATGGAAATCAACAACCGCATTTTTGAGGACAACGGCGAATGGATGTCCGGGGACGGCCCGCATTCGGGGATTGCCGTAACCACCCGGGTGCGTCTTGCCCGAAACATTGCCGACCGCCGTTTCCCGACCCACCCCGATCAATCCGAACGGGGCGAAGTGTTGGAGGAAATCCGCACCGCCATCCGTTCCCTGCCGGACGGCAATCATTTCGCCTGGTACGAATTGGACGAGGAGGGCCCCCTGGCCCGCCGGCTCCTCATGGAACGGCATTTGATCAGCCGGGAACTCGCCGACGGTGCGGGTCCGCGCGCGGTGGCGGTGAATCCGGCCTCGTCATTGGCGATTATGGTCAACGAAGAGGATCACCTCCGCCTGCAATGCCTGATGTCGGGCTTGAGCGTCCACGAGGCTTACAATCGGGTCAACCGTTTGGACGACCAGTTGTCGGAGCGCCTCGCCTACGCGTTCGACCCGATGTACGGTTACTTCACCTCCTGCCCCACCAACGTCGGGACGGGACTGCGCGTCTCGGTGATGCTGCACTTGCCGGCGTTGGTGATGACCCGCCACATCGAAAAGGTGTTCCGCGCCGTATATGAAATGCGCATGGCGGTGCGCGGCTTTTACGGCGAGGGAACTGAGGCGTTCGGCGAACTGTACCAGATCTCGAACCAGGTGACCTGCGGGCGCAGCGAAGTGGATATCATCGACGACATGGAAGCGGTGATCGCGGCGATTATCCAGTACGAGGAAAAGGCCAGGAATGAATTGGCAACCTCGGAAAGAAGCCAGTTGGAGGACCGGGTGTGGCGAAGCTGGGGCCTCCTGAAGAATGCGCGGCTGATGAGTTCCGAAGAGGCGATGCGGCATTTATCGAGTTTGCGGCTGGGTGTGGTGATGGGAGTTTTTGACAATGTGAAGCTTCAGGAGGTGCAGAAATTGTTCCTTTATACCCAGCCGGCGCATTTGCAGCGGCTGGAGGGTAGGGAACTGGAATCGGGGGACCGGGATGTGGCGCGGGCGCGCTATATCCGCCACGAATTGGGCGCGGGAGCGAACTGACGCGATTCCCGGGCGGGACCGATATTTATCCGGGCGTTCCCGAAGCGATTTTGGGAACGCCTGTTTATTTCCTCGGCGTATCGACGCGGGAGGAATTCTTACGTTGGCTATTGGACGTAACCGCCGGCTCGGCGCGGGTGGGCGGGGTGGTGGCGGAGGCAGGTTTCTTGGTGGTGGTGCCGGGCTTTTTAACCACCGTCGTCGAATCATGGCGGGGAATGGCGGTTCCGGTCGGGGAGCCGATATTCGGAATTTTGTTGCGGCGCATTTTTTGGAACAATTGTTGCGAACGCAGCCATTCCTCGCGATCGACGGCGTCCTGAAGCTGGCGGATGGTGCGGACCAGGATGCGTTGGGAGACGTCGTCGATGATAAGGAATTGAATGTGCAGGCTTTGCCGGCAGCCGTCGTTTTCCTCGGGATTGATTTCCTTGAGGTTGACGATAGCCCCGAGAAGGGTTGCGGGCGGGTTTCCGGTCACCAGGGATTTGGAGAAGCGCACCATGTCGCCGACCTTGAAGAGGGCGTCGGAGGGCGTTTCGAGGCAGCAGCCGCCCAGGGAAATGTCGACCAGCCGGCCGGGGCGGATGGTTCCCAGGACTTTATCGAGGCTGGCCATTTTGATGTTTTCGGAGGCGGCGGTGGAGATGTGGTTGAAATCCACCTCCAGGGAAATCGGCAGGCGCACCGCGTCGCGGGTGCGTATTTCCCAGGCCGATTTCCAGGCCGATATCCGGCAGTAGGGCATGCTGCCGGCGATAGCTTGGATGACCTCGGAGGTAAAGGCGATCAGGGTGGGGCCATTTTCGATTGCCCCCTCGATGCGTAGACCCGGCTGAAGCCGGGCGATCAGTTGCCCGCTGTGGGCGGGAAGGGTGACGTTTATGCAATTGAGGTCGTGCCCCATGACCAGGCATTCGTAGCCGCCTTCGATGCCGTCGAAGGTGAGGCGGGTGATAGTTCCCGGCTTCAGGGTGGAATCCATCATGGTCAGGATGTTGGCCGGGGTTTGCCCGGCGGTGACGGTTTTTTGCTCTTCGACCAGGACCGAGACGTCCTTGTTTTGATTGGCATAGGCGCGCCGGGTGTCTTTTTGCGGTGGGAAGAAGAGTTTTTCGATGCGTTCGCCGAATACGGCACCGAAATTCCGTTCGAGAATGGGGTGCATTTCCCGGAGATAGCGGTCTTTCAGCATAATCATGGCGGATGGGTCGAGTTTCGGGAAGGAACGAAAAACAAAGAGAATCCGATCGACGTCCTCAAGGGTGCCGCCGCGCTTGAGGAGGATGCGTTCGGCAGTTTTCAAGGATTCCTGGTAGACGGCGCGTTTGGCCAGGCGGCGGGAGCGGTGAGAGAAATAGACGACGGCAATTAGGGCAACGCCGAGAAGGATTAGGGTGATGAGGATGGTGGGGGTGATGATGGTTTGTTGGAAGGGCGGCAGGCGTCCTTGCAGGTCAATTGTGGCGGCAACCGGCAAGGCCGGCGGCAGGGCGGCGAGAGAGAATGCCGCAGGGAGCGCCGCCGGATTTGGCCGGGGGGTACGGTGGAACAGTACCTCTAGCGATTTCATATACCCCATAGCCGAATCCGCTTGCAATTGTGGGCGATATGCCTAAAAAAGGCGAACTATTAATCTTGCGCCGCCTGCCGGTAGAAAGAGACTTTAACAATAATGAAACAGGACAATAACCTTGTACCATCGATTCTATCATAGCCGTATAGACCGCATCCGACAAGCATAAACTTCCTGGAGTAATACCATGGCAAGCAAACATACGGTTTTTTCGGCGGTGAATAGGCCGGTGCAGAACGGGGCGATTTACCAATTGCACGGCGCGAATCCCAAGGAAATGGCCACGGCCCTGCTTGCCGCAGCTGGGGTGGCGAAGAGAATACCCTCCGGGGGAACGGTGTCGCTCAAGCCCAATCTGGTCGTCGCCCGACCCGCCGGCGAAGGCGCGACCACGCATCCGGAAATAGCGGCCGGGGTTATCGAATATCTGCTGGACTTGGGGGTGAAGGATATCGAAATCATCGAAGGTTCCTGGCTTGGTGACGATACGGAACGGGCGTTTCAGCGGTGCGGGTTTGAGGATTTGGGGAAACGCTACGGAGTGCGTTGTTTCGATTTGAAAAAAGACCAAACCGTGGCCAAGGATACCCCGCTGGGAAAAGTGCTGGTGTGCCGAAAAGCCTTGGAGACCGCTTTCCTGATCAACTTGCCGGTATTGAAAGGGCACTGCCAGACCCGCCTCACCTGCGCCATCAAAAACCTGAAAGGCTGTATCTCCGACTCGGAAAAGCGGCGTTTCCACAGCGCCGGCTTGCCCGGATGGATTGCCGCCTTAGCCACCGTCCTCAAACCGGCCGTGACCCTGGTGGACGGCTTGTGCGGCGACCTCGACTTCGAGGAAGGTGGAAATCCGGTCGCAGCGGGGCGCATGCTTTTGGGGTATGATCCGGTGCAACTGGATTCGTACGCCTGCCGCTTGCTGGGGCTCGCTATAGAGGAGGTCGAGTACATCGGCCTGGCGGAAAAGTACGGGGTGGGGACATCCGCCCTGGGGGACGGCGCGGTGGTGATGCTGAACCGTCCGGAGGAATCGGGCCAGGCGGCGCGGCAACGCGGCAAGGTTCGCCAACTCGCCTATAATTTGCAGTAAAAGCCGGCTTGCTAAGCCTTTTTCGCAACTGCCGTGCATGCCTTGAAACGACTCTCTGAACAACGGCGCGGGGCGGTGGTGCCACCGCGACTCCATATCGGCCAGGGGTGGCGGGGTGAAGCGATGCCGGGGTTTGGGATTGGAGTGTGCTGCCGTGGCGCGAAAGACGGCTTTGTCGCGGGTTGTCCGCCCACGGCGGAGGAAATACTGCGGAGTTTGGGGGACTGACAAGCAGCGTAACTCGTAGCGTCTCCCCCACTGTTCCGTGTAGCCCCGGCATAAATTGCGCCCACCGGCAAACACCGGCGGGCGCACGGGAAAATCTAAACCAGCAAACATGCGAACTCACGGGGTACCGGGGACCGGGCAAGCCACCGGCAGCGGGCAAACCGGAGCCGGAGCAGGAGCCGGCCGCATCACGCAAACCGCGCGCCGACGAGTCTGCATCTGGGTTTCAACCACCGGCTGCATTTCAGTAATCGTCCGCTTCGCCGTTTCGTTGACCCAGCGCTGTTCCGTGACCGTCTGCGTAGCCGGAACCTGCCGCGCCACCCGGCGGGTCTTCGTCACCGGAACCGTGACATTGTACGGGACATTGACCGTGTACGGTTCATCCACGCGAATCCGCCGCTTCACGGGAACCTGCACCGTCTCGCAGACGTCGCGCCACACCCGTTGCGGACGCCCGCAGTCGTCGTAGGCCGTCTCGCAAACCCGGCGGTTGACCTGCCTCGTTTCGAATGCCCGGATGGTACGATTTACCGGGCGCATGCGTGTTTCCTGGCGGGTCAGACAACGCGTTTCATTGACAGTATATGTTTCATTGACATACTCGGTTCTTGTGCACGGCACCGCCCTGGTCTCCGTCACCCAGCGGCCGGATGGAACGTCAATCTGCCGCTGCACCGGAACCATGCGGGTAACCTGGACCGGGACCTGTTCATCAATATACTCGGTGGTCGGCACCATCTGCACCGGCGCGGGACAAGCCGCGGCGGTTTCCATCACCGGTATCCGGTCCGGCAAGGGCGTCGGAGCAGCCGCCATTTGCGGCGGCGGTACCGCCGGAGGCGGAACCGGAGCCGGGGCGGGTGCGGCGGCGGGAGCTGGAGCTGGAGCGGCAGCCAGCGGCCGTTGCGGCATTTGCGCCGGAGCTGGAGCAGGCGGACGAGCAAAGTCAGTCGGTACATCATAAATGGGCGAATTGCTGGGAATGGCTACGCAACCGCCAGTGGGACAAAAATTGGTTGCAGCAAAAGCATAGGCAGGTATAAGTCCAAATATCGCCAAGAGGACAATCGCCAAGGTTCTTCTCATGGTCATCTCCTATCAATTTCGTGGATCCGGTACTGCCAACGCGTTAATGAACTAGGTCTACATCGACCCCTCATTAGTGCATGTACATAAAAGGCGCGGTTCACTGCTTAATTACCGCGTTTATAATGATTTTTTTGTGATAAAGGTATATTGTCTACGATTTTACCAACAAGCTTGGAAAACTTGCTTTTTCCCCGTTAACTGAAGTGCTTCACAAATTTACGTTTTTTCCCTGCGTCTATTTCGCCATTTGCCTTGCGTTTTTTTCTGTCGCTTTCGACTTTGTTAGGAATAGCAAACATGACTGCTACCTCTGTCCGCACCCGTTTTGCCCCCTCGCCCACCGGTTCCCTCCACATCGGCGGCGCCAGAACCGCTTTCCTGTGCAAGCTCTTCGCCAAAAAACACGGGGGGGACTTCATCCTGAGAATCGAAGACACGGACTTGGCGCGGAACTCCGCCGAATCCTTGATCGGCATTCTCGACGACATGAAATGGCTCGGGCTCGATTTCGCCGAAGGTCCCGACATCGAGGCGGTGCGGCGCGGGGAACTGAAGGACTTCGGTTCGCACGGACCATATTTCCAGAGCCAGCGGGTCGAAATTTACAATTCCTACATCCAAAAACTCCTGGATGCGGGACAGGCATATTTCGCCTGGGAAACACCCGAGGAACTCGCCGCCATGCGGCAAAACGCCGGGCCGGAGGAAACCTACGGCCACGTCAGGCCGAAAGTCCTGGTAACCGACGCCAACGAGGCGAAGCGTCTCGCCGGCGGTAAGCCGATTGTGGTCCGGTTTGTCGCGCCGGACCGGGCGGTCCACGTCGACGATTTGGTGATGGGCCCGACCGATTTCCCCCCGGAGCACCTGAATGACTTTGTCATCCGTAAATCCGACGGCATGCCGACCTACCATTTCGCGGTGGTCGTGGACGACGCCCTGATGCAAATAAGCCATGTCATCCGCGCCCAAGAGCATTTTTCCAACACCCCCAAGCACGTCGCCCTGCAGATGGCTTTCGGCTTGCCGATCCCGGCATTTGCGCATTTGCCGCTGGTATTCAATTCCCAGGGCAAGAAAATGTCCAAGCGGGAAAAGGACAAGGTGGTCAAACGTTTCGCCAAGAAGTGGCTCGGGGAAAAAAGCGGCGAAAACAGCCTCGCATCTTTGGCGGATCAGGTGGAACGCATGCTTAAGAACGGCGAATCCGGCGCAGCCTTGACCAAGCAAATCGATGCCTGGATGAAGGACCCCGACCTGGTCATCCCGCAGGGGGCGGTTCGCGAGGCGATTGCCGATGTCGTCGGCGTTCCCATCGCGGAGCGGCCGGAGATTGACGTATCGGACTTCAAGAAGGCGGGGTTTTATTCCGAGGCGATTCTCAACTACATCGCCCTTTTGGGCTGGAGTCCCGGCACCGGCAAGGAGATTTTCACGCCCGAAGAGTTGGTTCAGGCCTTTAATCTCGAACAGGTCAGCAAGACCAATGCCCGCTTCGACCGGAAAAAGCTGGTTTCCTTCAACCTGACCCATTGCAATGACGACATGTCTGGGGAGGCGGTTCGCAAGGAGAAACAGCTGGTCGCCTTCAAGCAATACTTGCAGAGTGTGGGGAATGAACGCCTGTTGGGAATCGGGGACGCGAAGCTGCGATTGCTTCTCGAGGCGAAGAAGGGCTGGCGGCTTTACAGCGATGTGGAGAAGGTTGCGGATCCGTTGTTTTTGCCGGTAGGCGAATTGAAGTATGACGCTGCTTCGGTCGCGAAAGAGGCGCTTAATCCCGGGGAAAAGGGACGGGAGCTCCTGCAGGGCGTGGCGGAGGTTTTGCAGGGCCAGAAGGATTGGGAGGAGCACGCCTTGGAGGCGGCGGTTATGGGTTGGTGCGAAAAACAGGGCATTGAGTTGAAGGATATCGCCCCGAAGGTGCGGGTGGCCTTGACAGGGACGACGGTTAGCCCGGCCTTGTGGCCGAGTTTGGTTTTGGTGGGCAGGGAGGGGGTTATGGAGAGGTTGACGAGTTTTTTGGCGAAGGGCTAAAAAGCGCCTTGGCCGGAAAAAGGCAAGTAATGCCGTACAGCATCCGTATCCACCCCGAGGTAACAAATGACCTCTACGCCCGGGGATGAAACGCCTCATACGCCTTCAGCAAATGCGGGCGGTGCACATGCGTATATATTTCCGTCGTGTCCAACGACGCATGCCCCAACAATATCTGCACCACCCGCAAATTCGCCCCCCCCTCCAGCATGTGTGTGGCAAACGAATGCCGCAACAGGTGAGGATAGACATTTTTTTCGATGCCGGCCTTGAGCGCCGCCGCCTTGACCACCCGGAACACGCTCTCCCTGACCAGCCTCCCGCCCAATCGGGAAATGAACAGCCACCCCGCCCCGCTGAACTTACGCCCGCCGATCAACTTTTCCCGGGGACCTGATAAATACCGCCCCACCGCCTGCACCGCCGCTTCGCCTAACGGCGTCATCCGCTCTTTCGAACCTTTACCGAACAGGCGCAGGGTCCGCTCCTGCAAATCCACCGCGCCAAGCTGCAAATCGCAAACCTCGCTCACCCGCGCCCCGGTCGCATAAAACACTTCCAAAATAGCCCGGTTGCGGAGCGACAAATCGTCCTCGCCGTTTTCCGCCTCGAGGAGGCGGGTGATTTCCCCCGGCGACAAATCGTGGGGAAGATGCCGCCAAAGCTTGGGGCAATCCGCATATTGGGATGGATCGTGAAGGATATATTTTTCAGTCAGGCAAAAACGGAAAAAACAGCGCAAGGCGACAAACATCCGCGCCCGGCTTTTCGGCAGAAGCTCCCGATCCTCTGCCATCCAGCCGATATAGTCGGCTATATCTTTGCCGGTCACGTCCGACAACTCGCGTTCCTCGCCGAGAAAGGTGCGGAAGGCGCGTAAATCCCGGCCGTAACTCAACAAAGTGTTGTCGGAAAGCCCGCACTCAACCTTTACATAAGTCAAATATGCCTGCACCGCCGCGGCATACTGACCGGTAAAGGCGGTATGGTAAACTGCCTGCATAAACACCCCTCCATCCGCTATGAAGCGGATCCATAAGTAATAGCCAAAAACAATCGCCCGGGCCGGATCGGTAGCGCCTTGACATGCGCCACCGGGGCGAATACCATGAAGTACTTGACTCCTGCTTTCATGAAGAAGGCGGGGGGAAGGTATTGGGTCTCGGGACTCCGCCCCTTGGCGGACACCCCCGCCCCACGGCGTCGGCAGCACGCGGAGTTTTGCCAATATGGCAAAAGAAGGCAGAAAACTAGAGCTTTACGAAATCCTCGCCGCAAAGCGCGCCAAAGGGAAACCTCCCATTGGCGTGGAAACAAAACCTGCCCGCCAAGCGAATATGCCGGAACCCGAGGTCACCGACGCCCCGGGGCTAATCATCGACGATGCGGTCAGCGCGCACATCAACCTGAAAACGCGGAATGAAACGGTCAACCCGGAACCGCCGCCGGCAAGCAAACCGGCCTGGCGCCCCGATACGGAAAATATCGACCAAAAACCCGCTGCGCCTGAGACGAAAGAAAATGTACCGGCGGAGAGCGGCGAGCCCGATCCCTCCGGCCCCTTGGCGAATGCGGAGAGCGCGGCTTACCTCAGCAGCCGGCCCAACGCCGCTCCGGAGGCTGGCGCCACCCCAACCGGATCAGCCATTGCCGCCCCGGCCGGCGGCGGCGAAACAACGGCCGGAAACAATCTTGGCGCGACCGCGTCCTATCCCGCGAGTTCAGCCAATCCGTACAACCCGTACAGTTCCTTCAACATCCCCGCCTCGCAGCCGCTGCCGCCGGCGCCAGGTTGGTTTGGCGGGAAGCGCTTCGAGAGCGGCAAAGCGGAGATTAAACCTCCGCCGCCGCCCCGGCGCCAGGAACGCGCCCCGGCGCCACAGGTCCAGGAATACCCGGAACCGGCGCCGGAACCGCGCGCGAAATCGCCACGGGAAGTGGTGTTTGCGCTTGACACGGCGTTGATTTGCTTTACCGTTATTCTGGCGTTGGTCGGGAGTTCGTATTTTATCGGCTACAAACGCGGCCAGGAAGAACGCCCGGCCGGACTGGCGGGAATCGCCGACATCGAAACGGCCGACCCGACCCGGGTGGGCATCCGTAACCTCTCGCCGCCACCCAGAGCCGCTTTCCGGCCGCCGGAGACGGATTATACGCTGGTCATTCGTATTGAACCGGCGACCGACGAATTGCCGGAACGCCTGGAACTGGAATTGGCGGAGGCGCTCGCCAGGGGCAGAAAAGAAATCGGCAGGGAAATCCCCGGCTTCATTTTCCGGACCCAGGGTGCGGACCCGCATTACATTCTGGCGGTGGGTCTGGGGCAAAGCGTGACGGATCAGGAGTTGAACCGGCTCTTGCAGATTTACAACGTCATGGAAGGGATCAACCTTTCCCGACAGCCGCGACCCTATATCGGGTGCCGAATTGCGCCGATTCGCGAATTGGGGGTGGCGGTTTATTGATTGTTTTGTGGCATTTGCGTTGGTAGGCTAAAATGAAACCAATACCGGATTGTGTGCCGGACGCACTCAGCATGATTATCGCCGCTGCCAAGGTGGTATCGGACGAGGATTTCATCCATCGTAAGGTACTCCTGAAGGTCATGGGCGAAATCGCCGACGACGGGGATCTCGGCAATCATCCGGCTGACGTTTATTTGAACTGCTGGGAAATCGCCTGCCGGGCTTTGGGTGTGCGGGACCCTTACGAGAACGAGAAAGCCCGGGGCGCCAAGGCGGCTTTGGGGATTCTAAAGACTTTGGAGGATCATCCGCCGCCGGGAGCGACGGCGCTGGAGCGGGCGTTAAGGATATCCTACGCCGGGGTGATGACGAATTATACCGGTTTGGGAAGGGGAGACATCCAGGACAATGTGATGCAGTCCTTTCTCATCCGTCCGGTTCGCGACGACAGCGCGGCATTGCTGCAGGCGGCCGAAAAGGCGGAGTCGGTGATGCTGGTGGCGCACCGGGCCGGCGAAGTGGTTTTGGACAAGCCGCTCGTTGAGACTTTGGCCGATATGGGAAAGAAGGTATATTTGGCGGTTTCCGTCAAGCCGATTTTCTCGATTGCCACGGAAAAAGACGCGGCGAACGGGGGGTTTTCGGGCCGAATCGAGGTTATTAATCCGGGGACGACCATGTTTGGCCTGATGCAGGACCGGGCCAGCAGCGAGTTCCGTGCCGTCCTCTCCGAAGTGGATTTGGTGATTATCAAGGGCCATACCCATTTCAGCACCATGGCGCCGCAACGGGAGTTTTATTATATCCTGAAGGCGGCTCAGGAAGAAGTTGCGGCCGCGCTGGAGGTGCCGCTCAATGCCGGAGTGATAGTCAAGGTGCCGGCGGTGAACCAGGGGTGAGGGAAATTTTCGAAAAAATCGGGCAACCCGCCGCCCGGCTGCTTCGAAAGATTTCCCCCTTGGTGCAAAAAATTTTGTTCTTTTCACAGGGGTTTACCCCTATTTGTCTGTGCCATTGCGAGTCCAGTTTTCGAGGAGATTTTTAGCGTGAGCATTCATTCGTCTTTTCACACCAGCAGCAGCGCCGCCAAGCACCGCAACGTCCTTTCCCGCCTCGAACGGCTGGAGAAACTCGAAACCACCGGGCGGTGGAATTCGGCCGAAGACGGCCTGTTCGGCATGCCCAAAGTCCGCTCCATCAAGGTGGCGATGAAGAAGAAGAAGAAAAAGGCCGAAGGGGAAGAGGAAGAGGCGGCAAAGAAGTAACTCCCCCGCCGGGACATTATTATTGGGTCGTCATTGGTTTAGGCCAAGGGCACGGATATATCCGTGCCTTTGGCATTATGGTAATTTCCACGCCAGAGGAGTCTCCCTATGAAACCGCTCGCCGACCGTGCCTCGCGCACCGAAGCCTCCGGTATCCGCCGCATCTTCGATTTGGCGGCCAATTTGCGGAACCCGGTGAACCTTTCCATCGGCCAGCCCGACTTCGACGTACCCGACCCCCTCAAAGAAAAAGCCATCGAAGCCATACGCTGCGGAAAGAACTGCTACACCCCCACCCAAGGCGGCCACGAACTCCGCAGCAAACTCCTCGCCACCCATTTCCAGGGAAGAAAACAGGAAGAAATCCTCATCACCAACGCCGTTTCCGGCGGACTCCTCCTCGCCTACATGGCCCTTCTGAACCCGGGCGACGAAATCCTTGTCCCCGACCCCTATTTCGTCATGTACAAACAGCTTGCCCTGATGTTCGACGCCAAACCGGTCATGTACGACACCTACCCGGAATGGAAGCTGGACCCCGACCAAATCGACCGCCTGGTCACCCCGCGCACCAAGGCGATTATCATCGGCTCCCCGTCGAACCCGACCGGAGCCGTCTACGGGAAAACCGAACTGGAAGGCCTGGGAAAAATCGTCGTCAAACACGATCTCATCGTCCTCGCCGACGACATCTACGAATATTACACCTACGACGGTCCCCTGGCCCGCATCCGCGACTACGCACCCGAGCATACCCTCTCCCTTGGCGGCTTCTCGAAAAGCCACGCCATGACCGGCTGGCGGATCGGCTGGGCGGTTGGTCCGGCCGAACTGGTCCAGGCCATGACCAAATTCCAGCAGTTCTCCTTCGTCTGCGCCCCGACCCCGATGCAGCTCGCCTGCGCCGACGCCATCGACTTCAAGATGGACGACTTCATGGCCGAATACAAGAACAAACGCGACCTCATTTATAACGGCTTGAAGGACGCCGGCTACGAGGTGGTGAAGCCGGGCGGGGCATTCTACATTTTCGCGAAAACCCCCTGGGGAACCGGCACTGAATTTGTCGAGGAATGCCTCAAGAACAATCTCCTGGTCATTCCGGGCGGCTGTTTTTCCGAACGGGACACTCACTTTCGCATCGCCTACTCGGCGAAGGACGCGACTATTCGCCAAGGTATCGAGATTCTCAAGAAAATGCGGGAACACTAAACCAAAACCAATTTAACACAGAGAACACAGAGGGCACAGAGAA
>JAVBQR010000031.1:0-2930 GCA_031548865.1 Planctomycetota bacterium | reverse complement strand
TTTATCGGAGCGGCCTGCGGCTTCCTGAACGGCTGCATCGTCGCCCTGTTCAAGGTGCCCCCGATCCTCGCCACCTTGGGGACCATGCAGCTCTTCACCGGCATCGCCATGGTCCTCACCCAAGGCGCGGCCGTGGTGGGTTTGCCGCCGCTCTACTCCCGCATCGGAAACGGATCCGGGCACGGGGTGGGGGTTCCCCTGATTATTTTCCTGGTGCTGCTGCTGTTCTTTTTCGTCATGCTCTCCCGGTCCGGACTAGGGAGGAAATTCTATCTGGTCGGCTCGAACGCGAAAGCGGCCGAGTTCGCCGGCATCGATGTGCCGCGTACCCTCATCACCTCCTACGTCATGTCCGGGGTGCTGGCCTCCCTGGCCGGCATCATCATGAGTTCTCGCACCAATGCCGCCAAGGCGGATTTCGGCTCCTCCTACATTCTCCAGTCGATTCTGGTCGCGGTATTGGGGGGGATAAATCCGAACGGCGGCTCGGGGAACGTCATGGGTATTCTCATGGCTGTCCTCTCGCTGCAGTTTTTATCCAGCGGTTTCAATATGCTTCGCTTCAGCAATTTCACCAAGGAATTTGTCTGGGGTATTTTTCTATTGGGCATCATGATTGTGAATTACTACACTAACGAACGCAAGAAAACGGTCTGAAGGCCGCATTGCCCGCAAAGGAACAACATGGATATCGACAGCGCCAAACTCGCGAAAATGATCGACCACACCATCTTGAAGGCGGACGCCACCCCGGCGGAAGTGGAAAGACTCTGCCGCGAAGCCGGTCAGCACCACTTCGCCTCGGTGTGCGTCAATTCCTCGTTCGTGCCGCTCGCCGCCAAACTCCTGGCCGGCACCGACGTCATGGTCTGCGCCGTGGTCGGCTTCCCGCTGGGGGCGATGGCGACGGAAGTCAAGGCCTCCGAAGCGAAGTACTGCGCCGACGCCGGGGCGCAGGAGGTCGACATGGTCATCGAAGTCGGCCGCCTCAAGGCCGGCGACGCCGAGTATGTGAAGAAGGACATTGCGGCGGTGGTGCAGGCGGTGCGGGGCAGGGCGGCGGTGAAGGTTATTATTGAAACCTGCCTCCTGAACGAAGCCGAGAAAAAACTGGCCTGCCAGCTGGCGAAGGAAGCCGGGGCGGCGTTCGTGAAGACTTCGACCGGCTTTTCGACCGGCGGCGCGACGGTGGAGGATATCCGCCTGATGCGCGCGGTGGTCGGTCCGGAGCTGGGGGTGAAGGCGTCGGGGGGCATCCGTACCCGCCAGGACGCATTGAAAATGATTGAGGCGGGAGCAACGCGGGTGGGGGCGTCGGCGTCGATCGCCATTATCGGAGCTTGAAGAGAAAGGAACCCAGCATATGGAAAGCCGCATCGAGCTTGAAAAATCCTGGTTCACCTCCAGCGAGAAGGTAATTGTCAAGAGTGGCGAATTCAGTGCCTCCCTCTTTACCTATCCGACCGGGATAGAGGCGGTGCGCCTCAAGAATGCCCGGGGCGAATTGGTCATGATTCCCTACCAGGGCCAGCAAATCTGGAACGCCGTCTTCGACAGCCGCTCGCCGCGCATGCGGAACATGTTCGACCAGCCCTATCCCGCCGAGGTCATCGTCGACACCTACGGCACCTTCATGTATCATTGTGGCGCCCTCAGGACCGGCAACCCCGGCCCCGAGGACGACCATCCGCTGCACGGCGAACTCACCTGCGCCAAATACCATTCCGCCGCCCTCTTGCTGGGCGAGGACCAGAACGGCGCCTACCTGGGCCTGACCGGAACCTTCCATTACAAAAAAGGCTTCGGCGACTTCTACGACGCCGAGCCGAAGGTGCTGTTGCGGGCCGGGAGCGCCATGTTCGACCTGTCGATGCAGGTCACCAACGTCGGCAATTACCGGATGGACCTCATGTACATGGCGCACATCAATTTCAATATCGGCGACGACGCCCGCATCGTGCAGACCGGCGGCTGGTCGGTGGAGGACATGATTCTCCGCACCAGCATACCGTCCCATGTCCATCCCACGCCGGAATTCCTGGCCTTCATGGATCGGCTGAAAAAGGACCCGAAAGCCACGGAAATCCTCCGGAAACAGGACATCTACGATCCGGAGATCGTCTTCTTCCAACCGCGTTTGCATCGGGGTAAGGACGGCCTGGCCCGGGTCATGCAGGTCCACCAGGACGGCACTTCGGACTGCGTGGCCTACGATCCGGAAATCTTGAACAAGCACGTGCGGTGGATCTTGAAGAACAAGAACCAAAGCGTCATCGGCATTCTTCCGGCGACCTGCGAACCGGAAGGCTACACCGCCGAGAAGAAGAAGGGCAACGTGCGGAGCCTGGGAGCAGGCGAGAGGGTGCTGTTCGCGATGCGGGCGGGGACGATGTCCAGGAAAGAGACGGACGAGGCGCTGAAATTGTTTTGACCGCTAGTGCACAGCCCAACTTGTAATTTGGGGTGTCCACTCCACCAGGGAAACGCAGCTCCGTACCCAGTTCCACCGCAAACCTCCCCCCGCCGTCATCCCGGCGTCCCTACATTGAACCGGGGTGTAAACGATGGAGTACCGGGATCCAGTGGGAAAAACATCGACTACGAAACGATTTCACCATACGCAAAAATTCAAGGATCGTTGTCAAAAACAATGTGGCATATGTTTATACCTGCACTTTTGCAAAATCACCATTCAAACCGCCGAATGGCGATTAAATCGCCACTTTGCAAAAGTTCAGTTATACCACTGGGTCCCGGCACGCAATCGTTTCCACCCCGGTTCAATGTAGAGACGCCGGAATGAGTGCGCCCGTGATGGCGCCAAATCAGTGCGGTGCAAGTCCGCATCGGGGTTTGTCACAACCCCGTAGCCGAAGGTAACTGCGTCGCCGAGAGGCGGGGTGGGGAGCAACCGGAGGCGAACCGACAGT
>JAVBQR010000115.1:0-7384 GCA_031548865.1 Planctomycetota bacterium | reverse complement strand
ACTCATTCCGGCGTCGCAAGCGTTCAACCGGGGGGAAGCGTAACTCGCCGGAATCCAGGCCGATAGACAATCGCTACAGTGGTGTTTGCTCCTTGTCTTACGGAGGTGTAACTGAACTTTTGCAAAGTGGCGATTTAACCGCCAATCGCCACTTTGCAAAAATCGTTTTTGCCCGGATTTCAAGGGTTTTTGATTTTACAAAATCGCCATTCGGCGGTTTGAATGGTGATTTTGCAAAAGTCCAGGTGTAAGTTCCGACACTGATAGGGTGTTTAGTGGAACCACCCAGCGACGGTTTATCGGCCTGGATTCCGGCGAGCTACGCTTCCCCCCGGTTCAATGTTTATGGCGCCGGAATGACGTGTGGGGAGGTGTCAGGCGTAACAGGATGCGGAGACAGGAGGTATCCCGAAAACCAAAGTGGTTCCAGTATAATTGCCCGGCGGTTAGGGCAATTAAATTTCGTGTCCCCGTAATCCCCAGGCCCCAGGAGATCCCATGACCAGCACCCCAACCCCCTCCCTCCCCGACCTCCAAGATCTCTCCCACCGCATCGACGAAGCCTTCGAAGCCAACGCCGCCAACCAGGGCCGGCAACTCCTCGAACAGGCCTTGGAACAAAGCGCCAACCTCCCCGCTTATCGCGAATTCTTCCGCGCCCTGGCCGCCCGCCACCTGGCCGGCGACTCGCCCGAATTCGAGCGCCGCCTCTCCCTCGCCCTCGCCCTCGACCCCGACGATCCTTTCCTAATGCTGAACATGGGCGTCGCGCTCTCCCTGGAAGATAACGACGAGGAAGCCCTGGCCTGGTTCGATCGCGCCCTGGAAAAGAATCCCCAGGACCCCCTCGCCCTGCGCCGGAAAGGCATCAGCCTCTCCCGGCTGGAACGTAACGACGAGGCTACCGCCTGCTTCCAGCAAGCCCTGCTCCTCAACCCCCACGACTCCGCCGCCATGCGTAACCTCGGCTCGAGCCTGGCCAATGCCGGCCGGAACGATGAAGCCCTCATCTGGTTCGACCGCGCCTTGGTGGAGAACCCCCGCGACTACGCGGCCATGCGCCACAAAGGCGTCGCCTACTCCAGCCTCGGCCGCCACGCCGAAGCCTTGAAATGGTACGACCGCGCCCTCGAACTTAATCCGGGCAGCCTCGCCACCCTGATTAACAAGGCGCGGACGCTGATTGAAAACCGCGACTACGAAAACGCCGCCAAGGTTTATGATTCCCTCATCGCCGGCGACCGCAACAATCCCTTCCATTATCTCGAAAAAGCCATCGCCCTGGCGAAACTCGGCCGCGCCGGCGAAGCGGCTTCCGCCGTAGAACAAGCCTACGAACTCCCCAATCCCAGCGCCACCCTCAGGCACGGCAAAAGCTACTGGCTTAACCGCCTCGGCCTGGAAGATTCACCAGTCGCAACTTCCCCCGGCACAACTCCGGCCGTGCCCGACGCCGGCCGCGAATACGGGGATATCGCCCGGGTCATGGAAAAAACCTGGGAAATCTTCAAGGAAGATATTCTTAACTTCCGGAAGAATATCGAAGAAGCGAAAAGCAATTTCAACGTCTTCATAAACAGCCCCGGCATGTTCCGCCGCGACAAGGTCTTCCTCTTGGGCGCCAGAAAATGGAACTCCTTCACCCCGACCCTCCCGTTGGGGGAGAATGCCAAGGATTCGGTGGGGGGCGGCTACTTCCTCCACGCGAACGGCGTCGGCACGGTTATCGACCCAGGTTTTGATTTTCTGGAAAACTTCAACGCCATGGGGGGGCGTCTTGCCGACATCCAGAACATCGTCGTCACCCACGCCCATAACGATCACACCAACGATCTCGAAAGCATCCTGACCCTTTTTTATCAAAGAAACAAAAACGCCGGCCGCCATTCCTCGATCAGTTCCCGCCACGGCCGCGGGCAAAAACGGCCGGTCCTGAATTTGTACATGAATATCGGCTCGTTCCAGAAGTTCTCCCCCATGCTGAACCTGCGCACCTCGGAACACCTCGGCATCGTCAAGACGCTTACCCCCGGGGATGAACTCATGCTGGGCGATTCCGGGATAAAAATGCGCGTCCTGCCGGCAAACCACGACGAAATCTTCACCAAAACCTATGCCATCGGACTGTATTTCACCCTCCCCACCAAACCGGCCAAAACGCTCCTTTTCACCGGCGACACCGGCCTCTTCCCCGCCGGCGAGGAAATCACCCAGGGGAACGTCGCGGAACTGGAAATCGGCCACCGCTACGGCGTGAAGCCCGGGGAGATCGATTACCTTGTCCCCCACCTCGGCTCCATCGGCGACAACGAGCTTAAGTCACCCGACCGCCAGGACTGCCTCGGCGAAAGCTTCTATCCGAATCACCTTGGGGTGCAGGGGACGATCCGTCTCATCACCATGCTTCGCCCGCGCTATGTGTTCGTGTCCGAGTTCGGGGAGGAACTGAAAGGCTTCATCGTTCTACTGATGGAACTTATCAAGCGCTGCGTCCACGAACTCGGCGGCGGCGCCAAGCGGCCCCCGGTGATTTTGCCGATGGATCTGTATTTCTTCTGCGACCTGGCCGACGAGAAAATCTACTGCGCCAAGTCGGAATCGTTCGAGCCTCTGGGTTACGCTTGCGCCAGGCATATGGACAAGAATGATATTTCCCAATTCTACTACGAACGTTCCGACGCCCGCGAACGCGCCGGTTCCGACGAGTACTTCGCCCTGAAGAAGCTGGAATACGCCTGCAAAACCAACTCCGGCCCATTTTCCGACAAACCGGAACAAACCGCGCGGATGGCGGTTGTCCCAAATTCTACTAATAACTTTTAACACAGAGGACACAGAGAGCACAGAGGACACAGAGAGCACAGAGGACACAGAGGACACAGAGAACCACAAATAATTCTATAGATAGCCATACGTAGAAAAATTAATAACTGGAGTTTTGCAAAATCACCATTCAAACCGCCGAATGGCGATTCTGTAAAATCAAAAACCCAGGAAATTCGGGCAAAAACGATTTTTGCAAAGTGACGATTGGCGGTTAAATCGTCGCTTTGCAAAACTTCAATTACTAATAGAACTAGCGGTTTGCGATTCTCTGTGTCCTCTGTGCTCTCCGCGTCCTCTGTGTTAAAAAAGGATTGTACGATGCCGCCCTGGTCAACCTATGCCGTAAACGCCCTCATCGCCGCCGCCCTGGGCGCTGGCACCAACGAACTCGCCATCATCACCATTCTCCGCTACATCCTCCCTAAGAAGAAAACCGAAATCGCCCGCCGCATCCGCGACCTGATCGCCACCGATCTACTCTCCCCGGAAAAAATGAAACTTAAACTCGACGACCCCGCCGTCATCGGCGTCGTGGAGAATAATACCGACGACATGCTGCGCATATTCCTTGAACGCGACCTGCCCGCGCCGGACGTCCTTCTCGCCAATCACTTGGGCGAAGTCGACACCCTCCTGCGGCGCGGCAAGGAGGCGCTCCTCGGCGAATACCGCCGCCGGGTCGCCAGCCCAGAATTCGCGGGCGAAGTCATCCGGCCTTTTCTCGACGAGCGCTGGCAAACCCTCCGCGCCCGCACTCCCGCCTCGCTCCTCTCCAAACCGGAGGGCTTGCGCGAGTTTGTCCAGGACTGGCTCCGTTCCCTCGAGGATTCCCCCGCCTTGAGAAATGGCCTCGGGAAAGCGCTCGACACCTTTCTCGCCGAACGCATCGCCAAGGCGGACAGCGCCGCCGATCTCCTGACCCCCGGCCTGGTCCGCGCCGCCGAGGATTTCGTCGCCCTGCAGGCGCCGTTCATCATCCGGCAGATGACCGACATCCTCCGCACGCCCGGCGTGCGCGAAACGATTGTCACCGCCATCATGAACAGCATTCGCCAGCAGCTCCGCGGACAGGGCATGCTGGGGGACCTCAAGGGCCTGTTCGCGAACATGATTGGCATCAAGGAGGACGTCCAGGGCATCTGCCGGCGCCTGCCGGACGTGCTCGACGCCAACTTCGCCCAGCCTGCCAACCGGTACAATTTCGTCTATACCCTGAAAGCCGCCGTCGCCCGCGCCTTGACGCGGGACCTCGCCGAAGATTTCCGTTCCCCCGCCTTGCGGGAGCGTTTGGTGAAGGCGGCGCTGGACAGTGTGTGGCGCCCCGACATGTTCGAGCGCGCGGCGGCGGGCGTGGGCGGGTTTCTGGAGAAGGCCATGGCGCAGCCGCTGATGGACACCCTCGCCGGCTTCGGGATGGACAGACTGCCTCCCGGGCTTATCGACGAGGCGGCGGCGCGGGCCCAGCGCATCCTCGCCTCCGATTCTACCCTGGATTTGCTGGAAGGGCAGTTCGACGAATTGATCGCGGCCTGGCGCCGGCGCCCGCTCGGCCGCCTGGATCGTTTCCTGCCGGATGCTTCCCGCCGCCGTCTCGCCGCCGTGGTGGCGCGGGAGGGCCGCACGCTAATCCAGGCACGCCTCGGCGACTTCGCGGAGCAGACCGGGGTCTGGGACATCCTCACCGCTTCCATAGAAAATTACGACGACCGGGAATTGGCCGGGATGATCCAGCAGCTGGCGCGTTCGGAACTTAGGTGGGTGACGATTCTCGGGGGGATAATCGGCTTGGTGGTGGGGTTGCTGCAGACGGTGTTTCAAGGTTTGGGGTGGTTCTAGCTTTCTGAAGAATTTAATAGATCCTGCTGTCTTTGGGTGTATTTCCTTATGGCGTATTTGCTAAGTTCCCAATGCGCCGCCACCAGCTTCTGTTCCTCCAGGGCCAGCATCATGGACTGCCGCGCCCCGACGTGTTTCAAATGACTGGCCAAGGCCTTGCGCATGCCGTCCATGGGGATGGTACCGTTCAGGTCGCAATCGCGCTGTATGAAACCTGGCGCTATGGTATTCCGGTAGATTTCCGCTTTGTCCCGTAAATGGTGGAAATGAACTTCGCCTCTCTTAATGTTATCGATATCCCGTAGAATGGCGTTGCGGTACACGGGGGTGGTGGCCAGATGTTCCAAGTCGAAATCTTGTATCGTCTTGATAATTGCCAAGGCCTCCTCAAAACTGCCATTTTCCGCCGAGTCACGCATAATGTCGGTGACAATCCTGACGTTGTTTAAATATTTATTGCGCCCTCCGGGCGAGTTCTGCTGTTTCGCCGCATTGTTCATCAATGAGTGCGAAGCGGTGAGCAAGAAAAAGCGTTCGTTATTCATCCAACCAATCCTTGCCATACTCCTCTATGGCTTCGGAGAGATCAAAGCCCCCGTCAACCAGATATTTTACGCCGTAAACGCTTTTAATGGCGTTGGCGATACCCGGCTTCAACGGCACTTGGATCAATATCGCCAAGGCTTTTTTGCGATCACCCGCGTCATAGGCATCGATCCCCTGTTCCAATATCTCCATGCGCTCGTCCATGGAGAAGAATTTTGTCGGAGTCGATAAAATTTCTTTTTTCTCCTCTTCAGAAAGAGGTTCCCGTTTAAAAGTGGCGGTGGTCATGGTCATTCCTCCTCTTCGCTTTCATCATCGTCAGGGCCATTATATCCGCCCAAACCGGCTCCCGCCAGCCTCCGCCCCATCACCTCCACTTTACGGATGTGGGAAAAGCCCAGGGATTCGGCGAAGGCCCGGCCGCCGGCGTCCATGAGTTCGAGGGATGTTTCGAGGCGGATGTGGTCGCCGCCGCGGCGTTCGAGTTCGGCCAGGCAGAGTTCGGCGAGCTTTTTGCCGATACCCTTCCGGCGCCAGGCGGGGAGGACGGCGACGTAATGCAGTTCGTTGACGTAGGGATTGACGCAGGCGGCACCGACCAGCGTTTCCCCGGATTTCGCCAGGTAGCAACAGTCCATCAGTTCGATGGTGCTGAAATAGAAGTCGTCGGCTGCCATCAGTTCCTCCTCGAGGCTCGAGGCGGGGAGGCCGGCGGCGCGGGCGGCGTGGTTTTCGGGGTCGAGGGTGGGACCGTAAATGGACAACAGGAGCGGCCCCAGCCGCCCCTGATCCGCCAGCCCCGCGCGTTCTATGGTTATCGCGTCCATTTATACTTCCTTCGGGTTGACGAAAGGCATGAGTTTGCGGAGTTTTTTCCCGACCGTTTCGATGGGGTGTTTGCGATCGCGTTCGCGCATTTTGCGGAGGACGGGGCTGTTCACCAGGCATTCGCACAGCCATTCCCGCGCAAAGGAGCCGTTCTGGACTTCGGCCATGATTTCCCGCATCACGGCGCGGGAGGCTTCGCCGACTACCCTGGGCCCCCGGGTGAAGGCGCCGTATTCGGCGGTGTCGGAGATGGCGTGGTTCATGTAGGTGATGCCGCCCTGGTAGAAGAGGTCGACGATCAATTTCATTTCGTGGAGGACTTCGAAATAAGCGATCTCCGGCTGGTAACCGTTTTCGACCATGATTTCGAAGGCGCTGCGGATCAGCTCCGACACCCCGCCGCAGATCGCCGCCTGTTCCCCGAAGAGATCCGTTTCCGTTTCCTCGGCGAAGGTGGTCTCGACAATCCCGCCTTTGCCGCCGCCGATGCCGAGTCCGTAGGCGAGGGCGAGCGGGAGCGCCTGGCCGGTATAATTCTGGTGGACGGCCGCGAGACAGGGGACGCCGCCGCCTTTTTCGAATTCCGATCTGACCAGGTGGCCGGGGCCTTTGGGGGCGATCATCATGACGTCGACGTCGTCGGGGGGGACGATTTGTCCGTAATGGATATTGAAGCCGTGGGCGAACATGAGCGCCTTGTTGGCGGTGAGGTGGGGCTCGATTTCCTCGCGGAATACTTTGGCCTGGTGCTGGTCGGGGAGGAGGATCATGACGAGGTCGGCCTGTTGGACGGCCTCGGCAGCGCTGTGGAGCTGGAAGCCGTGTTCCAGGGCGAGGCGGGCGTTCGCCGAGCCGGGGCGGTTGGCGACGATGACCTTGAAGCCGGAATCGCGGAGATTTTGGGCGTGGGCGTGGCCTTGGGCGCCGTAGCCGATGACGGCGACGGTTTTGCTTTCGAGGGGAGTGCGGTCGAGATCTTTTTCGTAGTGAATGGTGGCCATGTAATTATGCTCCATAGGTATAGGTGGCAACTGAAATTTCGCAATGCTCCGCTTGGGGATTTTTCGACAAGTCCACCCAGTTGTAACCATTCATAAAGAAATCTCAATAGTCATCCTCGTTCCAATTTGCAAAAAAAGGAACCGAGGTCTTGGCCTGAGGTTTTACCAAGTGACGCTTCGGCCGCCAACCGCCACCTGGCAAAACCTCTGTTACAAGCTATGTTGTAGTCTTGTTCATGCAGGGGGGATAAAGTTTTTAATTTTTTGTGATAATTTTGGGGTTAATTTCGGGGACAGTTAATTTCGGGGACAGTATACTTAATTATTTGACAGCACTTCCGTCAAAT
>JAVBQR010000087.1:0-5005 GCA_031548865.1 Planctomycetota bacterium | reverse complement strand
CAATAAAAAATTTTCCAAATTTTTATATTGCCCCGCCTGAACGCGGTTATAAGGAAGTCTGTAGTACAGCTTCGGCCGAAGCTCGATTCGCCCGATTGGAAATCCCGGTCATGCGGGGTCCAAAGGGTTTTTCTTAAGGCGTGCCAGTGCGATTTAACCGGTCGCGGAGGAGAAGAAGGCGGGTAGTTAGGCCATCCTAGAGCACGCCGGGGTTTGACTGACCACCTTACCCCAAAAAAATCGCCCTTTGGGCCTCGGGAAGGATCCGCCGGGATTTCCATTCCTTTCTTTTGGAAAGGAATGGAGGTTAGGCATGCACCACGGAGTCCTGGTTCACTCACTCAACCACATCGACGATCTCCCGCAGCCAAACCGCGGCGGCGGGCTCGAGGGCCCTGCCGGGCAAAGCGGCCCAATCCCGATCGTCCCAGCCTTGTTCCAGCCGGACCTTCCGCAAACGATCCACCGCGCCTTTCAGCCCCGCCACCTCGCCCGCCAGCAAACCGTCGCCGACGAAGTACTGCGGCGTCGCCTCGGCGAGACGCTCGGCGTGGCCGAAATGCTCCTTGTCCATGGCCCGGTAGGCCGCCTTGAAATAGTGCTGCCGTCCCGGGAAAAAGCGGTGGAATGCCTCAATCCAGGCGTCGAACTCCGCCAGCGGCACCAGGCCGCAGTAGGACCCGAACACCACCGCCGCATCGTCGTACAGGCTGGAGTAGTTCTTGTCCCGAACCGTGGCCATGACTTCATTGAAGGCCGCCAAATCGCGGTTGAGGAAGGACAACACCAAATCGCTCTTGATCAGCGTGTCCTGCGCCGTAACGTTCGACCCCAGGGCCGCGTCCAGCCGCGCGGCTTCCTGCACCTTCTCCAGGCACTTCCTGGCCATGACCGGATCGTACAATTCCGGATTCTCGTCCCGGTCCAGCATCTCCAAGGCGAAGGCCAGGTACAGCCGCGGCATGACCCGGAACCATTCCCAATCCAGTTCCGACAAATCCTCGCCCCGGTCGGCGTGGTCGCGCTCGCCGTCCGGATACGGCCCGTCCAAACACAGGGAGGACAAACCGGCCTTGCGCCCCGCCACCGCCACCCCGTACCGGCCCAGCAGGAAATAGCGGCTGCTGATCTTGTTGTAGGAATCGTCCTTGCTGAAATAGCCCTTGCCGAATGCCTTCGCCAAGGCCGAGCGCACACTGTAGCGGATGCGCATCGCCTCGCGGTCCGCGGGCTTGCCGTCCGTCTCGGCAGCGTCGCGCTGAATCGACATCCGGTCGTACATCGTCACCAGGGTCCGCAGCAGGGTGTCGGAGAATTTGCCGTCCTTCCGCCAAGCCTCGTCGACGTCGTGGCGCACCAATTCCCAGGCCCGTTCCGGCTCGCCCAAGCGCGACAGGGCGCCCGCCCAGGAAGACCGGAAGGCGGCGGCCCGGCGGTACATTTCCGGCCGCTCCTTGCGGAGCTTTTCGAGGAGATCGCCCATTTCGCCGAGGCTGCCCAAAGCGGCCGGCTTGTCCTTGGCGGCGATGTGCAAAAGGGAAATGTCCAGCAAGGCCGACAGGGTCGCCTGCGGATCCCCCTTCACCTCCTCCAGTTCCTCCCGGCGCAAAACCGCCGATTTAGCGTAATCGCCGACCCTCTCGTAAAGGCTGGCCAGTTCCTTGATGTTCCCGACTTCGCGGTCGTCGCCGAGCATTTTTTCCATCGCCTTGACGGCGGCGGAATAGGTATGCAGATGCCAGAACTCCTGCACCCGAATCATGTCCTCGGCGTATGCCTTGTCCCAGTATATCCGCGACGACAAGACGAAGGCCGTGCGGGTTTCCTCGTTGGCGAAACGGAGCAGCACCGGCACCGCGGCGGTGGTGAACTGGGTGTCGCCGACGTTATCCTCGAAATGCCGATAAGCCTTCTCCACCGCGCCCTCGCGGCTTTGGCTCACGAAACGCAGCACCGGCCCGGTCTGCAGAACGACGAAGGCGTACTCGCCGTCCGGCGTTTCCTCGAGGTAACCCGCCGCCGCGTGCGAAGGCAGTTGCATGACCTGGCAAAGTTTCCCCTGCCGGTCGGCGAGATTCTGGAAAAATTCCGCCAAATCGTCGCAGTCGCCGATCAGCCTGCCCACCCAACGCCGCTCCAGGGATTCGTACACCGTCTGGTGGGTGTCGGAGAGACCGTAATGACTGCCGATGAGATTGGGCGTTTCGGGGAGCGGCGAATCCGAACAATAACGGAAGAAAACCTGGTAAATCAGGGCCAGCTCCCCCGGAGTGGAGAATATCCGCGCGGCATTGTCCAGCCAAGCTTCCTCGGCGGCGCGGCGCTTCGCCAATTCGGGGTAGTCGGTGAAATTCGGACTCGGCACCACTCCGTTCAGAGTCGCCACCAGCACCGGATCCCCCTGATCGTCCCGCACCGGTACGTGCAGGGGTGCATTCCAGCCCAGGGTGCCGGAAGTGTCGTCCCGCCTTCCCTGCATGTCGAGGGTCACCGCCTCCAGCCATTTATCCGGATCGCCGCTGGCGACCGGGGCGTCTTTGCGGTAGGACGCAACCTTGCCCCGAAGCGCATGCCAGACCTCGGTGACCTCCGGTATGCCCTTGGGTTTAATGGTATGGTTGCCGGGATAATACTCGACCACCGAAAAAGCGTTCAACTGCCGCCCCGGCAGGGGCGAGTGAAATGCGGTCTCGCCATCCCGTTCCCAACGCCACTGATAGCGGGACAGGGTCTCGCCCGTTTCGGGGTCGCGCACTTCCGCGCCGACGCTGTCCTGGAAATTCACGCCCGGCTTCGCCACCGCCACCAGGTCCTCGCCCTCGTCCAGAATTACCGCGAACCGGTCGTAGCCATTGTCGATCTTCGCCGACGCCTGGCGGAACGCCGCCAATTCCTCGGCGCGTTCCCGCGGGAGCGGCGCCACATGCGCCTCGAGGTAATCCGCTTCGATAAGCCGCCGGCAGAAATCGTCGTCGAAATAATCCCGGGGGTCAATCGGGAGATAAGTTCCCATAAGCACCGGATTGAGGGCTTTGCGCAGCTCTTCGGGTATCGACTCATCCCCCATCACCCCGTCATGCAGGCGTTTCGCCGCCAGCGCGAATTCCTCGGCAATGGAATCGGCGTCCTTCGGCAGGGGTATGGGCCGGATCTCGCGGAGTTCGCCCTTGTAAAAGGCCAATGTCGGCGCGTCCCACCAGGACCCCTCGGGAGTGGCCAGGGCGATGATGCCTTCCGGCGCCTCCATGATGTCCCATTCGCGCTGCTGGTCCGGATCCAGCCCGCTCCGGCGCATTTCCTTGGCCATCTCGGCCATCCAGCCAAAAGGTTTCTGGAACAGTACCGACCAGCCGCTGCGGAAACGGTAACCGTCCACTTCCGCCCGGATCTGTTTTTTATAATCGCTGTCGGCAAGGCGGACCACGAAGTCCGACCCCATATGCCGCAGTTCGATTTGGGCGCCGTTCTGATCAAAGCTGAAAGAGCCGGGCTTGATCCGGGTTTCGGGGTGCGAAGCACCGACCCGGATGAGGCTCCAGGCCAGCCTGGTGGCGTCGGAGACCTTCCCCTGGCGGATCTCGTCCTGATAAACCAGGAAAAGGCCGTCGCGGGTCTTGACGAGCGAGTCGGCGTCGCACCAGGCGCGGCTGATCAAATTCACCGCCTCGATGGCGAGCGAATTCTGCTCGCTGTCGCGCAAGAGGGCGTCGCGGATCAGGTTATGCAGGTAAACTTTGTCGTAGTCAGGGTTGAACAGCGCTTTCCCGGCGTAATCCCGCGCCTCCTCGACCAAATTGGCGAAAAAGGCCAGCTGCCGCATGGTCCTTTGGCGTTCGCTGATCTTTGCCGGCTTGGGATTGTCCTGCTGCCGCCCCGGCGCGGGCGTGGACAGGCTGCCGCTCGCCGGGTCATCGGCGTTATCCGCCGCGCTTGCGGCGGCGGGGTCGGTTGTGGCGGCGGGGAGGTTATCCCGCGGATCGTTGGCAAGGCCGGCGCCTTTGCCGGTTGGTCCCGAAACGGGGTCGGCCGCGGGGGATTCCTTTGCCCCGCTTTTCGGAGCCGCCTTGGCGGCGGGGACGGCCTTTTGGTCCGGGTTTCTCTCCAACCACCGGCAATAAGCCTCCAGCGCGCCCGGCTGATGCACCCGGACCTTCTGAATGATATCCTCGAGCCCTTCCGCCGGGATTGCGGGAGGATAATTTTCCTGCCATGCACTGGGCAATTCGGTGCGGGCAAGAGGTTCCCGACTACGGCTTTCCGCTCCACGAACAAAATTGACCAACAAAATACATACGGACAGAGATAGAAGAAGGCTTTTTCTTCCAAGCATGGGCGTTCATCCTGATATATGTATGTGAGTATAGGTATAGAGCGCCTAGCCGAAGCGTCCGCGCCTGAGTCGATAACTGTCACGATTGGGGAAAAACCCCGTGTTAAATTTTATTTTGCTTGCGGGGAAGGTGAAAGGCAAGTATATTATTGCCTCGTTTGTAAGGTGGGAGGAGCTGATAACCCGAGTTATCGCAGCGTGTTTCCTGCCCGTTGTTCATTTGACGTGCATTTTGACCTTTGGGTTGATATTTGGGTTGTTAATTGGGTTGATAATTGTTTTGACTCTGGTTTTGACATTTGTATTGACACTGATTTTGACGTGTATTCATAACTGCGGGCGTAGCTCAATGGTAGAGCTCTAGCTTCCCAAGCTAGTTACGAGGGTTCGATTCCCTTCGCCCGCTCCACTAATTTAAGCCCTGCAACTCGTTTGAGTGCAGGGCTTGGTATTTTTCATAGATACACAAAGAGGATCTAATCACGAGTCTCTTTTAATATCTGTAAGTCCTTATAATTATCACATAATCCCAGGGTTTTCTGTCAATCTGCCTGTCAACGATTCCTCCCGAGTTACGACACCGCCAGCGTACCGCCTTCGGCATTTCCATCATCGTTATTATCCTTCCTGGGTTTGAGTTTCGGCAGCCGCGAGATACTCTTTGTCTTGTCGTCC
>JAVBQR010000095.1:0-6107 GCA_031548865.1 Planctomycetota bacterium | reverse complement strand
ACCCGATGTCGTCGCCGCCGTCAGGAAATGGAAGTCGAAACGCGGTTCCCTCATCATGGTCCTGCACGAAATCCAGAACGCGCGAGGTTATGTTCCCCGCGAAGTCGCCTTGTACCTCTCCAAGGAGCTGGACGTGACGCTGGCGCGCATTTACGAAGCCCTGACCTTCTACCATTATTTCAAACGCGAACCCCCGGGCAAGGCGGTGATTTCCGTCTGCACCGGCACCGCCTGCTACCTCAAAGGTTCCCAGGCGCTGGTGGACGAATTCGCCAAGGAGACCGGCGCCCCGGTCGGCGGTTCGACCCAGGACAAGCTTTTCCATTTGCAGTGCGTCCGCTGCGTCGGCTGCTGCGGACTGGCCCCGGTGGCGATTGTGAACGGCAAGACCTACGGCAAACTCACCCCGCCGGACATCAAGAAGATCGTGCATGAATGGCGCGAACATTTCGCCGGCGAAACGGCTCCGGTAGAGGCGGCGGAGAAATAACAGCCGCCATTTCCTGAACCTTTTTTTCACCACAGAGGCACAGAGGGCACAGAGGTTCACAGAGTCCTTAAGAATAGCGATAAACCGAGTGAGAAAAAATATTGGATAAGTCAATGCCAGCCCTGACGTTTCATTTTAGTTACTCTGTGGACCTCTGTGCTCTCTGTGCCTCTGTGGTGAAAATCATTTTAAAAAATTAAATCCTTTATTCAGGAGCGCCATATCATGCCGAAAGCCAATCTGAAAGAAATCCGCGAAAAAGAACACGCCAAACACGCCAGCTTCAAATCCCGCCTCTTTGTCTGCGCCTCAACCGGCTGCATCGCCTCCGGCTGCAAGGCGGTCATGTCCGCCGTCGAGGCCGGCCTCAAGTCGCACGGGCTCGAAAAGGAAGTGCAGGTCAACCCCACCGGCTGCATGGGCCTCTGCTCCCACGGCCCCCTCATCCGCGTCGAAATCCCCGGCCAGGAACCGGTCCTCTATACCGAAATGACCGGCATGCTGGCGAGACTCCTGGTCGCCGAGCATCTCGAACCCGCCATCCGCCGGCCGGAAACGTTCAGCGGCGTCCCCGACTTCCTGGTCGACCACACCCTGAGCCTCCAGACCCCCTTCTTCACCGACCAGGTGAAAGTGGTCCTGGCCAATTCCGGCCACATCGTCCCCGAATCGATCGACGACTACATCGCCGACGGCGGCTATTCGGCCTGGGAAAAGGTCCTCACCACCATGACCCCGCAGGACGTGATCAAGGAAATCCTCGCCAGCGGCCTCAGGGGACGCGGCGGCGGCGGCTTCCCCACCGGGAAAAAGTGGGAACTGACCGCCCAGGTCAAGGGCGAGGAAAAATTCATGATCTGCAACGGCGATGAAGGCGACCCAGGCGCCTACATGGACCGCTCAATTCTGGAAGGAAACCCGCACGCGGTCATCGAAGGCATGCTCATCGGCGCCTACGCCATCGGCGCCACCGGCGGCTGGTTCTACGTCCGCGCCGAATATCCCCTGGCGGTCGAACGCCTCGACAAGGCCCTGAAAGCCGCCCGCCGTTACAACCTGCTGGGTAAGGACATCCTCGGCACCGGCCGGGACATCGACATGGAAATCCGCCTCGGCGCCGGCGCCTTCGTCTGCGGCGAGGAAACGGCCCTGATCGCCTCGATTGAAGGGAAACGCGGCAACCCCAGCCCCCGCCCGCCCTATCCTTCCGTAAAAGGCCTCTGGGGCTTCCCCTCCAACGTGAACAACGTGGAAACGCTCGCGAACGTCCCCACCATCATCAATAAAGGCGGCGCCTGGTTCGCCTCCATGGGCACCGCCGCCTCGAAAGGCACCAAAGTTTTCGCGCTGACCGGAAAGGTCAAGAACTCCGGCCTCATCGAGGTCCCGATGGGGATGTCCCTGAAGCGCATCGTCGAGTCGATTGGCGGCGGCACCTCCACCGGCAAGAAGGTCAAGGCGGTGCAAACCGGCGGCCCCTCCGGCGGGGTCATTCCCGAACGCGAAATGGATCTGCCGGTTTGTTACGACGAGCTGAAGAAAATCGGCTCGATCATGGGTTCCGGCGGCATGATCGTCATGGACGAGGACAACAACATGGTCGACATCGCCAAGTTTTACCTCGGCTTCACCGTCGACGAAAGCTGCGGCAAGTGCGCGCCGTGCCGTCTCGGCGGCAAGCAGCTCCTGATGCTTCTGGAGAAAATCGCCGACGGTAAGGCAATCGACGAGGACCTCGACGACCTGAAGCGGCTGGCCATTTCCATGAAGAAGGCCTCCCTTTGCGGCCTCGGGCAGACGGCGCCGAACCCGGTTTTGTCGACCCTGGAATTTTTCCTCGACGAATACAAGGAACGCCTGACCACCAAGGAAGCGCGGAAGGCCGCGGAGGAAGCGGCGGCGAAGGTGAAGGGGGCGTAGCCGCCTTTCTCCACCGCGAACGGTTACCATTTTCATCAAACTAATTTCCTGACTATAAAGGTCTTCCCCATGATAACCGCAACCATCAACGGCATCCCGGTAAGCGTCGAACCCGGCACCAGCATCTATAAAGCCGCCCACCAGGCGCAAGTGAAAATCCCCACCCTTTGCTACCACCCCGACCTCGCGCCCACCGCCGCCTGCGGCATCTGCGTCGTCAAAATCAAAGGCGCCGCCAACATGGCCCGCGCCTGCACCACCCCCATCTCCCAAGGCATGGAAATCACCACCCAGGACCCGGAAATCGTCGCCGTCCGCCGCGCGGTTCTGGAAATGATCCTCTCAAACCACCCCAACGAATGCCTGACCTGCCTCCGGTCCGGCGAATGCGAACTGCAGAACCTGGCCCGCGACTTCGGCATCTACAATTCGAACCTGCCGAAAATCGTCCCGGAAAGAAAGAAGGACGCCTCCACCAAGTCCATCGTCCTCGATTCCCGGAAGTGCATCCACTGCGGCCGCTGCACCCAGGTCTGCCAGGAAATGCAGAACGTCTGGGCGCTTTCCGTCGAACACCGCGGCCTCAACGCCATCGTCCAGCCGGCCGGCGACATCGAACTGGCGGAAAGCCCCTGCGTCCGCTGCGGCCAATGCTCGGCCCACTGCCCGGTCGGGGCGATTTACGAATACGACGAAACGGCGCCGGTCTGGAAGGCTCTCATGGCCAACGACATGCACTGCGTGGTGCAAATCGCCCCCGCCGTCCGGGTCTCGATGGGCGAATCCTTCGGCTTCCCCACCGGAACCAACCTGACCGGGAAATTGTACACCGCCCTCCGTCGCATGGGCTTCGACCAGATCTTCGACACCAATTTCGGGGCGGACGTGACGATCATGGAGGAAGCCTCGGAACTGGTAGAGCGCCTCAAGGGCGGCAAGGCGGCGATTCCCCTCATCACCACCTGCTGCCCCTCGTGGGTCGACTTCATGGAAAAGTTCGACGCCGACATGATTGAACACTTCTCCAGCTGCAAATCGCCCCAAGCCATCGTCGGTGCCTTGACGAAGAGCTACTACGCGGAAAAAACCGGGATTCCGGTCGAGAAGATTTTCATGGTCTCGATCATGCCCTGCACCGCCAAAAAGTTTGAAATCGTCCGCGCCAAGGAAATGTTCTCCTCCGGCCACCAGGACATCGACGTCAGCCTTACAACCCGGGAGCTGGCCCGCATGTTCAACCAGGCCGGCATCGAATTCGCCTCCCTGCCCGACGGCGAAGCCGATTCCCCCCTAGGCCAATACACCGGCGCCGGCACCCTGTTCGGCGAAACGGGCGGGGTCATGGAAGCGGCCCTCAGGACCGCCTACCATATGATGACCGGCGAAGAATCGGACGCCCTCGAATTCGCCGCGCTCCACACCATGGACGGCATAAAGGAAATGTCCCTGACCATCAAGGATCAGGAGCTCCGCATCGCGGTCGCCCACGGCTTGAAACACGTCGAAGAGGTGATCGAACGCGTCCGGGCGGCCCTCGAAAAAGGCGAGGAACCGCCATGGCATTTCATCGAAGTCATGGCCTGCCCCGGGGGTTGCGTCGGCGGCGGCGGCCAGTTCTGGGGCGTGAACGACGGAGTCCGCAAACAGCGGGCGAAAGGCCTCTCCCAGGACGACCGGCAGCAGAAGTTCCGCCGCAGCCACGAGAACCCGTCAGTGCAGAAATTGTACAAGGAGTATATCGGGGCGCCGTTGTCGGAGAAGGCGCACAAGCTCTTCCACACCCACTACCAGCCGCGGAGCCAGTACCGCCGCTGAAGCGGGCAGGAAGACGGCCGATTGACAAGCGGCCGGCGGCTGTGAATAATTCAATGCTTAATCCTGACGATTGCTCTTTCGCCGGCGATGGTGAAAGAGCAATTTTTTGGCTCCGGAAAAAAGTTACTTCCTGGACTTTTGCAAAATCACCATTCAAACCGCCGAATGGCGATTTTGTAAAATCGAAAACCCCTGGAATTCAGGCAAAAATGATTTTTGCAAAGTGGCGATTGGCGGTTAAATCGCCATTTTGCAAAAGTTCAGTTACTTTACCCATTCACACGCGAGGATCATCAATGCACCGCATCTACAATTTCACCTCCGGCCCGGCCGTACTGCCCCTGCCCGTTCTCGAACAGGCCCGCGAAGAAATGCTTGACTTCCATAACAGCGGCATGTCCATCATGGAAATGTCCCACCGGGGCAAAGTCTTCGACCAGGTCATCAAGGACGCCGAGAACAACCTCCGGAAACTCCTGAACATTCCGGACGACTTCGCCATCCTCTTCCTTCCGGGCGGCGCCAGCCAACAGTTCGCCATGGTCCCCCTGAACCTCCTCACCCCCGGCGCCACGGCGGACTACATCAACACCGGCACCTGGGCGACAAAGGCGATCAAGGAAGCGGAAGTGGTCGGCAAGGTGAACGTCATCTGGGACGGGAAAAGCGTCAATTACATGGACACGCCGGAACTGTCCGGCCTCAAATTCACCCCCGGCGCGGCTTACGCCCACCTCTGCTCCAACGAAACCATCGGCGGCGTCCGCTTCCCCGAGTTTCCGAAAACGGCGGCGCCCCTGGTCGCCGACATGTCCTCGGACATCATGTCCCGACCGGTGGATCTGAAAAACTTTGCCCTGATATACGCCGGCGCCCAGAAGAACCTCGGCCCCAGCGGCATGGCAGTGGTGATTATCCGCAAAGACTTGGCCGAACGCTGCCCGGACACGGTGAATTACTTTTTCCGTTACAAGACCCACCTCCCGGAACCGAGCCTGTACAACACCCCGAACACCTGGGCGGTGTACATCTTCAAACTGATCGGCGACTGGATGCTGAAGCAGGGCGGGGTGGCGGCGTTCGAGAAGGAGGCCAAGGAGAAGTCGGGCCTCCTGTACGACGCCCTGGACGCGAGCTCGTTCTGGAAGCCGTGCGCGGCCAAGCGGAGCCGTTCGGTGATGAACGTAACCTGGCGGATGGGGTCGGAAGAGCTGGAGGAAAAGTTCGTGAAAGCGGCAAAGGCGGCGGGCTTTGACGGCCTCAAGGGCCACCGTTCGGTCGGCGGACTGCGCGCCAGCATTTACAACGCTTTCCCGAAGGAAGGGATCACGGCGCTGGTGGACTTCATGAAGGATTTCGAAAAGAAGAACGGTTGAGCCTGACGGCAAGCGTCAGGTATCAAAAAAGGGGGCCTCGTCGCGAGGCCCCCGATTTTATACCGCAGGCATATGGCCGGAAAGGATCAGTTTGCGAGGCTCTTTTCCCTCGCCTTCCTTCCCATGCCGGCTTCGTTTTTGAATTCGTTCAGACTCGCGCACGTCGCGGCCAAAACCGCCAGTTCGTCGAGCAGGTCCGGATCGGCTACCGACCCCAACCGCTTCTTGACGACAGCCGGAACCGGGCCGAAACGGGCGGCTAAAATATTAAGCAAAGTTCCCTGCTTACCCTCCGCCTTGCCTTCCGCCTTGCCTTTTTTCAGGCCTTTTTCCAGGCCTTGTTCCAGTCCTTTTTCCAGGCCTTGTTCCAGGCCTATCACAATACCTTCATCAATGAGTTCCTCTCGCCAGGTTTTTGCCATGCTTTCACCTTCCTCTCTGCCAAAAAACCGGCCGTAGACGCGGCGGACAATCGACTCGCCTTCAGGCAGCCGCTGGCTTAAACC
>JAVBQR010000020.1:0-57412 GCA_031548865.1 Planctomycetota bacterium | reverse complement strand
TGTTTAATTAACGCCCTGAATCCAGCGGGATTGACACGGACGGCAGTAGAACCACCAAGTCGTCACGATAAAGAAGTAACCGCCGTCATCGTAAATCCCTCTGGATTCCGGCGAAACCGCCCGTTAGGGGTCGAGCGATCGTCATGACGCCGGAATGACGCGCGGGGAAGATTGCGGCAGAACAGGGTTCGGAGTCACGTGTTGCCTCAATATGCAACTGTAGTACTAAGTGGAACCGCCGAGCGACGGTTTATCGGCCCGGATTCCGGCCTACCTTCACTATAACGGTGTTAAAGCGCGGGGAATATTTTTTTTGGGAAATTTTGCAATTTTGTGCCGAAGACGCGAAAATCGCCCGCCCCTCATTTTATCTTCTCCAACTCCCTCCTTATTTCGTCCCGCGTATAATCCCTCCCGTCCAGCCTGACGCTCTTCAACCGCCCCATCCGCGAAGTGTCCCAGGTAAAGAGGGTAAAATCGAAATAACGCAGAACCGCCTGCCAGCGCTTCCGGTCCAATTGCCGGAGATCCCGGTCCTTCTGGCCGTAAAGCGTGTACAGCTTCACCAGGGTGGCGGCGGCGCGGCGCCAATGGTGTTCGAGATAGCGGTCGCCGGGACTGTAATCCTTCGGAATCAGATTAATGTGCTGCTCCGCCTCCATCAGCAATAAATCCCGGTTCTTGTCGAGAAGCTCCGGGTAATTTTCCCTCAGTCTCTCCAGCACCGCCAGAACCTCGGTCGCCCGGGTCCGGACCGCGTCCTTGGTCTTCTTCGGCAGGGGACGGTCCGCCAACAACCGCACATACGCCGCTTCGGCGCGGAAAGGCAGGGTCACCCCGAAACGTTTGCCTTCGCGTTCCAGCTGGGCGTAAATCGTATCCGGGTAATTCTCGGGAAACGCCGCTGGCAGAAGCTCCTTCGAAGCCAGCACCAGCAGCATCTCCTCCCGCGACCACAAAGACAAATCCTGCGGCAAGGCGGTTTTCCCGGCCTCGTCGTCGGCGATGAAGGCGGCCAGCTTCTCGAACACCTGCTGCCACTGCCGATCGCCGGCAATCAACCGGTTTATATCACGAACGTTTTCCCGGTACAGTATGGAAAGATCCGCGGCGTTCGGGAACTGCTGCGGCTTCGGGGTGATCTCCGGCACCGGCGGGGTGTATCGAGTAAACAAACCGCCCGGATAAAACAGGTACAGCAGAAAAATCGCCGCCGCCGTCGCCACAAAACCCGCCAACGCCTGTCCCACCCGCCTGGCGTCCCAGGGACGGGCGGCGTCGTTGGTCAGAAAGCCGCCAATCTCCGGATCCGCCCGCAAGGCGTCGAGCTGGCCGGTATTTTCCAAATCCCCCGGATCCACCGGAAATTGCTGGTAGGGAGTGACTTTCTGATAGGATCCCGTAGCCGGCGCGGCTACCGCCGGAGGGTAGGAACCGGTTGGGGGCGGCACTTCCGGCGGTATTGATTCCGAAGGTCCAGGTTCGGGCAGGAAAGGAACGGACATGTGCTTATCCTCATAAGCGAAAGGACAGGGGGCTTTACCTGTTATTAATTACCGAGTATACTATAAAACCAGCGGGGAATACTTCACATTTCCACGGAGTGGCCAGGAAAATGCGTTCCAACCTCGTACTAAAACTGTTCGTCGCCACCGCCATCGCCCTCTGCATCGGCATCGCCGTGCAAATCCTCGAACTGACCTATTTCTCCCGACGCATCAACGCCATCATCGGCCGCACCGTCCACACCCTGTCCAACAACCTGGTCGAGCATAACGACGACTTTTTCCGAAAGATTAAGGACGAGCTGCTGAAGCTGTCACGGGAAAGCATCGAAGCCAACGCCAAACGCAACATTTCCGCCGCCAGCATCGCCGCCGCCCATCTCATTAAAAGCGGGGATACCGATTATTTCAACCGCATCAGCGAGGAAGTCGTGAAGGACGGCGATTTCTTCATCATCTACGCCACCGACGCCAAGGGAAATTATTTCGGCGGCGCGGCGCGAAATTCCGCCCCGGAAATCCTCAAGCGCCTGGGGGACAAAGGCGCCAACGCCCCGCCGGACGTTCTCGCCCATATGCTGCAGGCCGCCGGCGGCAAGGAGGTGACCACCCTGGAAACACCAGTCATCGAACCCGGCGGCAAACCACTCGGCCAAGTCTACCTCCTCCTCACCGACGACTCCCTCAACGCCATCCGCCGCAACCTCGACGAAAACGTCCAATCCCTGAACAGCGTCATCCAGCATTCCCTCTCCAACCAGGTCGAGTCCACCCTGAAGGAAATGGACGCCAACTGGCGCTCCCTCACCCTCTACCTCTGGCTCGGCGGGATCATCTCCATCCTCCTGGCCGGGCTCGCCCTCTATTTCGCGACCCGCTACATCTTCCGCCCCATCCGCTCCGCCGTCACCCTCGCCGACGCCATCCGCCAGGGGAATACCCACCAGAAACTCGCCACCGCCGACCACGGCGAAATCGGCACCCTGATCGGCGCCCTGAACGACATGGCCGACCGGGTCGGCGAACGCGAAGCCGAAACGAACAACGCCCTCGGGCGGCTCGGCACCGTCCTGAACCAGGTCGCCCACGCCACCGGCGAAATCACCGCCAGCGCCAGCTACCTCGCCAACTCCAGCCAGGACGTCACCAACGACGCCGAACACCAGGAGCGGCTCCTGCAGAAAATCGCCGAGTCCGTCAAGAGCCTCGGCGAAGGCGTCAACCTCTGCGCCGACAACGCCGGCAAGGCCTCCGACCTCTCCAGCCTCGCCAAAACCGCCGCCCAAAAAGGCGACGACGAAATGGGCCGCATGAAAAAAGCCATGGAAGGCCTCACCGAATCGCACGGCAAAGTGGTCAAGGCCATGAAAATGATCGACGAAATCGCCTTCCAAACCAACCTCCTCGCCCTCAACGCCGCCGTCGAGGCCGCCCGCGCCGGACGCCACGGCAAAGGTTTCGCCGTGGTCGCGGGGGAGGTCAGGAACCTCGCCGCCCGCTCCGCCCGCTCCGCCGCCGAGACGCAAAAACTCCTCAACGAATCCATGGAGCGCATGACCAACACCATCGACTGCCTCACCTCCACCGAATGCGCCCTGCAGGAAATCGAAACCGGCGTCGACAACGTCACCAACCTGATGTCGGAAATCGCCGACGTCTCGGAACGGAACGCCGGCGGCCTCGACAAGGTCAGGGACAATGTCGAGCAAATCAACAAGGTGGCGGAGCGGAATTACATGTCCGCCTCCTCCGCCTCCGCGACGGCGGAGGAGCTCCTGGCCATGGCCGGCGCCCTGAAGGACATGCTGGCGGCCAGCGGCAGGACCGAACCCGCCCTGGCCTCCTCCCTCTACGCGACGCCGCCGGGCGAGACGGCACCGCCCCCGCGGGAAGGCGCCGCCGGCTCCGAAGCGAAGCCGGGGAAAATCAGCGCGAAAACCGCGTCCGCTTCGCTCATCCCCCTCCCGGCCCCGGCCGGGAACCCGCGCCGGATGCGCCCGGGGACGACCAGCCTCATCACCTCCCGCCCCGCCTCGCCGCCCTCTTCCCGTACCAGCCAATACGCCTTGTCGGCGGCGAAGCCCAGCGCGCCGCCCGCGGCCATCCGCTCCGCCGCCCCGCCGCCGGACGGCCAAGGGAAAGTTCCGCCCCGGGGAAGCTGAATTTGCTTTTCCCCGTCAACGTAAACCGATATACTTATACTGACCGCTTATCGTAATCGGGAAAGAGCGCCGGCGGTTTCTTTGCCCTTTTTCTACCGCTTTGCCGTAAAGATGCATTGGTGTCAGATTTTGCCGCCAAAATACCCCGAAAGGATCAATTGCGTACCGAAATCCACCTCCCCCCCGACGTCGACCGCCAACGCCTCCTCTTTGGCCCCAACGACTCGCACTTCCGCCTGCTCAAGGCCGAACTCGGCGTCAGTCTGGTCGCCCGAAAAGGGCGTCTGATTATCGACGGCGATGAAAATTCGGTCAGCCGCGCCCTGAATGTGATCGAACGCATGCTCGAAGCCATCGACAAGGGCCAGGCCTACGTCGCCGAGGAAATCACCACCCTGATGGAAAGGAACTCCGAGGACGCCGAACGCAACCGCGCCTCCGGGGTCGTCTTCACGGATCGCCTCCGCATCACCGCCCGCACCCCCAACCAGGTCGCCTACATCAACCTCATCCGCGAGAACTGTCTGGTCTTCGGCATGGGCCCGGCTGGATCGGGGAAAACTTACCTGGCCGTCGCCTGCGCCGTCGAAGCCCTCCGCTACGGCGAGGTGAAACGCATCGTCCTCACCCGCCCCGCCGTCGAGGCCGGCGAACACCTGGGCTTTCTCCCCGGCGACATGCGGGAAAAGGTCGACCCGTACTTGAAGCCGATTTACGACGCCCTCGACGACATGATTTCCCGCCGCCAGCTGGTCAACTACACCGAAACGGGCGTCCTCGAGGTCGCCCCCCTCGCCTACATGCGCGGCCGCACCCTGGCCCGCTCCTTCGTCATCCTGGACGAAGCGCAAAACACCACCCCCGGGCAGATGAAAATGCTCCTCACCCGCCTGGGCGAACAATCGCGCTGCGTGGTCACCGGAGACCTCACCCAGGTCGACCTGGCCGGCGGCGACCGCCAGGGCTCCGGGCTGGTGCATGCCGCCCGCATCCTCGGCGGGATTCCCGGCATCGGCATGATGCACCTCACCGGCGACGACATCGTCCGCCACCGCCTGGTCCGGGACATCGTCGCCGCCTACGACCGGCAGGACGGATCCGCGAACGGCGGGCGCGGGACTAACCAGTTCAACCAGCGAGGCGACTCCCCATGACCCAGAAATTGCGGAGGGCTTTGGCGGATCAGGAACGTTTGAAAACCCTGGCCATGCGGGAAGACCTGGCCGTCCGCCGCTACAACCGCGCCAACGACAAAATATTCTACTTCACCGCGCTCCTGTGGGCGATCCTGGCGGCGGCGCCTTCGCTTTACATCGGCCGGCCCATCCCCTACCTGATCGGCTCCACCATCAACCACGACCTGCACAGCCGGGTCGACTTCACCTGGCACGACAGCATCGCCGAGGCGCAGGCGCTCAGGAACCTCGAATCCGGCTTCGCCCGGCGCTACCGGGAAACGCCCCTGGTGAACTGGGCCGCCGACACCCACGGCGCCATCGACTCCTTCCTCACCCGCGCCGCCGCCGCCGACAGCCTCGACGACGTCCGGCAAGCCGCCACCGAACTCGGCCTCACCCTGTCGAAGGAGCAGCTCAATTCCTTCTGGCGCGGGGCCGGGGTCGCCAAGAATGATCCCTACCATTATCTCGTGTCGCCGGTAAAGGAAATCCTCGACAACGAAATTTTCCCCCAGGGCATCCTCCCCAAGGACCGCATGGAAATCGAGCGCGGCCGCACCATCCAGATTATCCGCGGCGACGCCTCCCACACCGCCATGGTCGGGGGGGAGCGCGGGCCGACATCGGTGGAACAGCTGGCGCCGGTCCTGGAAAGGCGCCTACGCTACAAACTCTCCTCCTGGATTCCCCAGGATTTCAAGTCCGCCCTCGCCGACCTCATCCAGAAGCGCATGAAGCCGAACCTGCTTTTCGACGAAGCCGGCTCCAAGACCGGCCTGGAAGAACGGCGCGAAGAATTGTTGTCCCGGGTGCAAACCGTGCACAAAAACGACACCATGCTGCCCCGCGGCTCCCTAGTGACCATGGACAAGCTGGCGATGCTCCGCGAGGAGGAGCGGGTCTACCGGGAGGGCCAGGGCTGGCGCCTGCCGGTGACCAGGTTTGTCGGGAATTTCCTGCTGTTCCTGGCTGTGGCGGTGGCGCTGGTGCTTTACTTCAAGGCGGTGGAAAGCCGGCGGGTGGGGGTGGTGCGGCGCTTCTTCTCCACCGCCGCCTTGTGCCTGTTTCCGGTGCTGGTGGGTTACCTCCTCGTTTACCTCGGCCTCCCCGGGACCATGCTGCCGATCGGCCTCGCCGTGGGGGTCGCCGCCTTGGGGATGAACGCCAAGGCCGCCATGTTCCTGGCCAGCATCGCCTCCCTGTGCGGGCTGATCCTTTTCGAGGGCCGGGCGGATTTGATGATTGGGCATTTGGCGGCAGGCCTCTTTTTCGTGCATATGGCGCCGCGCTGCCGCTGGCGGGTGGCGATGCTGGTCATTTCCCTGATGGCCGGGCTGATCGGCGCCATCGCCTACATTTCCTGGAATTTCGCCCGGGGTGACATGCAGGGCCTACTCTCCCTGGTGAGCTGGCGCCAAGCCTACGACGACAGCCGCAGTTCCCTGATTTCCGCCGCTGCCCTGATTCTCAACTGGCTGGCCTGCGGGGCGATTCTCCTCCTGATCATACCGATTATCGAACGCTTTTTCGGGGTCACCACCCGCATCCGCCTCCAGGACCTCACCGCCCAGGAGCACCCCATCCTCCGCCGCCTGATTATCGAGGCGCCCGGCACCTACCACCATTCCTCCCTGGTCTCGACCCTGGCCGAGGCCGGGGCGAACGCCATCGGCGCCGACGGCCTGAAGGCGCGGATCGGCGGCCTGTTCCACGACATAGGGAAACTCCTCAAGCCGGAGTATTTCACCGAAAACGAGTTCGGGATCAGCCGGCACGAGAGCATGAACCCCAACATGTCGGCCCTGCTGATTATCAACCATGTCCGGGACGGCGCGGAAATGGCCCGCACTTTCGGTTTGCCAAACATTGTCGTCGACATGGTCCTGCAGCACCACGGCGACAGCATGATGAAGTATTTCTACCACAAGGCCACCACCCAGGCGCCGCCGGGGGCGGTGGTGGCGCGGGAGCCGTTCCTTTATCCGGGGCCGCGGCCGCGCTCGCCGGAGGCGGGGGTGTTGATGATTGCCGATTCGGTGGAGGCGGCGGTGCGGAGTTTGGACACGCCGTCCCCGCAGCATCTGCGCAACCTCTTGGGGAGGATAATCCAGGAGCGCCTGGTCGACGGCCAGTTCGAGGATTCGGGTTTGACCATGCGGCAACTGGCGCAGGTGCAGGAGGTGCTGTTCCGCATGCTGGTGAGCATGTACCACACCCGGGTGAAGTATCCCGGACAGGATGGGGAGAAGAAGGGGAGGAAACGCTGATGCGGGAGGAGCCGGGAGGGATTCTCCTCGAAACGGCGCTCGAACTGTCGCCGCTTCTTCCCGACGGCGGCCGGGAGGTGCCGGGGGAATTGTTGGCGCGGCTGATGAACGCCGCTTACCGGGCCAAACGCAAGAAACCGGCGGGAGTGGGGCTGTTGGTGACGACGGACGGGGAGATCGCCCGATTGAACCACCGGCATCTCGGCAAGAATCGCGCCACCGACGTCCTCGCCTTCGAGGACGGGGAGGTGGAGGCCGGCCGGCTCCGTTTGGGCGACATCGCCATAAGTTACGACACCGCGAAGCGGGAGGCGGCGGAGCGGGGGGTCGAGTTTGCCCACGAATTGGCCTTCTACGCCTTGCACGGCCTCATGCACCTGTTGGGGATGCGGGACGGCACGGCGGCGGAGCGGCGGCGCATGCACGAGGAGCAGGCGGCGGTGATGCGGGCCTGCGGCATGGAAACGGGGGAGGGTTTGCTGGAACGCCAGGTTGACCAGGAAGGAACTTAGATGGAAGAGAATTCGCAACGCAACATCGTCATCCACCCCTTGACGCCAGACGACTGTCCGGCCCTATTGGAAATGATCCGGGAGTTCGCCGCTTACGTCGGGTGCCGGCCGGAGGAAGTGAGCGCCAGCGTCGACTCGCTGCGGGAAGTCCTTTTCGGCAAGACCAGCGCCGAAGCCCTGATCGGCGAAGTGGACGGCCAGGCCGCCGGATATATGATCTATTATCCCACCTTCTCCACTTTCCTGAGCCGGCCCTGCCTGTTCATGGAAGATCTTTTCATCCGCCGGCCCTTCCAAAGAAGCGGCCTCGGCAACGCCTTCATGACCCGCATCACCGCCATCGCCCGGGAGCGGAATTGCCCCCGCATCGAATGGTGTTGCCTCGACGATAACATAAACGCAATTTCCTTTTATGCAAATTTCGGCGGCCGCCGCCTCATTGGGACCGGCGTCTACCGGCTGGAAGTTTGCGATTGAAGGCAACCCGAACCAAGCGCCGTTCGATTGCCTGCAAACGCAAACTAGAAAGGAGCAGTTACCGGAAATGCCCGCCGACGACGTTCCGATATGGGTCGACGCTCTCGTGCTGATTGTCCTCGGCCTGGTCAATTTCCTGAGCGGAGCCTACGAATCCGCCCTACTGGGGGCGAGCCGCTCGCGGATTAACCGCGCCATCGAGGGTAGACGCCTGCCGGCCTCGAACTTTCTCTGCAAAGCCGCCTCGGACGATCCCGCCATTCTCATGCGCACCGATCTCCTCTACGTGTGCTCGACGGTGCTGTTCATGGGCTACGGGGTCTGGATGCTGATTCGCCGCTTCGACGGCGGCGGCGGACTGGGGTTCGGCACCTACGGCCGGGCCGTACTGGTCCTCCTGGCGACGCTGTTCCTGATCCGGATGGCGGCGAATCCGGTGGGGGATTATTTCGCCGAACGGCTGGTCATCGCCGGCGCTCTGCCGATGGCCGCCCTGTCGGCGCCGTTCTATCCTCTGGCTTCGCTGGCCCTGGCGGCGGAGCGGATTTTCACCCGGGCGGTGGGGGTGGAGAAGGAGGACGAGGAGGAGGAGCGGGAGGCAGAGGTCATCGACGCCGTCTCGGACGGGCAACTGGACGGGGTGGTGGAGGACGGCCAGAAGGAGATGATCGAAGGCATTTTCGAATTCAAGAATTCGGACGTCGCCGACATCATCGTCCCCAGGACGGAAATGACCACCGTCGACGCCGAGGCCCCGCTGTCGGAGGCGATTCAACTCGCCCTGGACAAGGGGTATTCGCGCCTCCCGGCCTACCAGGGGACGCGGGACGACATCGTGGGCATTTTCCACCTCCGCGACGCCCTGCGGCATTGGGACAAGCAACCGGCGGAGCGGCCGTCCCTCGCCAGTCTGCTGCGGCCGCCCCTGTTTGTGCCGGAAACGAAATTGATACCAGAGCTCCTAGCCGAAATGCGCCGGGGACAGTCCCACATGGCGGTGGTGCTGGACGAATACGGCGGGACCGCCGGGCTGGTGACAATCGAGGACGTCCTGGAGGAGATAGTCGGGGACATCCAGGACGAGTCCGATGCCAAACTCGGCGACAACGAGGGCAAGGTGAAGCGGATCGACGAAAACACCTTCATCGCCGACGGACACGCCCATGTCGGGGAAATCAACAAGCTGCTCGGGGTGGATTTGATCCCCGAGGACGACGACTACGAGACGGTGGCGGGGTTCGTGCTGGATAACTTGGGCCACATCCCCAAAGTCGGGGAGAACTTCACCCACGCGGACAAGCTGACGGTGCGGGTCCTGCAGGCCGACGAGCGGCGGGTAAGGCGGGTGCGGCTCGAAATGGCGGAAGCGGTCGAAGTATAAAATCTCGGAAGACTTCCCATGCTTGAAATTATCGGTAAAATCAGCATCTCCGAAGTGATCCTCATCTTTCTTCTCATTTTTCTCATTCCGATCCTGGGACTGCTGATCCAGCGGCTGCGCCGCTACGAGGAACAGTTTGGCGATCTGCCCAAAGCGAAACGGAAATGGGGAAAGAAAAAGGAGAAGGCGGCCGACGAACCCCCGGCCGCCCCCGATAAACCCGAGAACGCCGCCGCCCCGGTATTGGCCGATTTGGAGGAGGATTTGAGTTCCGACGTCTATCCTTACCGCGCGAAAACCTTTCTCAGCGGCGGCGACAAGGCCTGTTTGGCCGCGATGCGGGAGGTTTACGGACCGGACGTGGAGATATTCCCCAAGGTCGCCCTGTGGGAGACGGTGGAACCGACGGTGGGCGGGGTGGCGCATTCGCGGCGCCTCCTGGACAAGGATTTCGATTTTCTCATCTGCGACGCCCGCACCATGAAACCGCTCACCGGGGTGTTGTACAATCCGAAAAAAGGTCCGGCCGCCGGGAGAGTCGACGAAATCCGCCGCATCTGCCAGGCGGCGGCGGCGAATGTGGTGTTCATCGACACCAACGAGAAATATGACGCCAAGCAGTTGCGGCGGGCCTTGGGCGTTCCGGAGCTGTGATAATGAAAATCTACCTGCGCTACCTGTTGTTCCGCCTCCTGATCGGCCTCTGCTATACGCTGCCGCAGCGCTTTTTGTATTTTATCGCCCTCCGCATCGCCGACCTGAACTACTCCTGGCTCGACAAGTCCGGCCGCCGCGCGGTCGAGGACAACCTCCGGCGGGTGCTCCCCGAAGCCGTGCCGGCGCGCATCGACAAGGAAACGCGCTGGGTGTACCGCAATTTCGCCAAATACCTCACCGAATTTTTCCGCTTCCGGCATTTCGACCTCGAATGGTTCAAGGTCAACATGGCCATGTTCGGGCTGGAAAACGTCGAACGCGCCCTCGCCGACGGCAAGGGCTGCATCGTGAGTTCGGCGCATCTGTCGAATTGGGAATTGGGCGCGGCGGGCTTGTCCATCCTGGGCGGAAAGACCATGACCGTGTCGGTGGCCATGCACCGCTACGGCAAGATTAACGATCTGTTCATTCGGGAACGCGAGGCGATGGGGCTGAAGGTGGCGGACATGGAAAAGGACGCCGCCCTGGTGATGCTCCGGGCCCTGAAACGGAACGAGGTGGTGGGAGTGATGGGCGACCGCGACCCCACCCAGCAGGGGGTGTATGTGGAATTTTTCGGCCGGCCCTGCCGCTTCCCGCAAGGCCCGGCCCGGCTCAGTCTTGCGACCGGGGCTCCGGTGATTCCGGCTTTCTGCCTGCGCCGTTCGAACGATTCCTTCTCCACCGTGTTCCTGCCGCCGATTCCCACCCCGGTGAGCGGCACGAGGGACGAGAAAGTCAAGGCGATGACCCAGACCTTCGCGGACATAATCGCCAACACCATTCGGGTCCACCCCGAACAGTGGGGCGTGTTTTACCCGTTCTGGAACGCGGACTGGAAGCCGGAGTAAGGCGGGGAATTGTTGAACTCCGGTTACTTCGCCACCACCGTGCGTTTCTGGTTCACGAATTTGACGTTCCCGTTGTCGCCGTTCACGTGGTAGCCCTGCAATTCGGCGCCGGTCCCCTGCGGCATGCTGAAGACATACCAGCGGCCGGCGATGACGGTGGGTTTCTTGGAAAGGAACTGCAATTTGTTGTCCTCGTCCGCAGCTTCATGCGCTATGTCATAGGCTTGGCTCGGGGTAATCTTGAAAGCCGACACCCGGCGATCGTATTCGGCGCTCCCCGGGAAAACATGGTTGGGATCCCGCTTCAGCGGATTGCCGCAACCCGTCAGCAAAATCAGCGCCGCCGCCGCGCACATCGCCACCGCCATTTTGACGCGCATATTTCCCCTCCGCTAAACCAGCCAACAGGCATCGGCCTAAAATAACTTTTAAAATTCACGCCACGTCACGTCGGCCGCAGCCGACGTTCCCGGATAAACAGGTCAAAGTTTTTTTGGGAGGACGTGCACCCGTGCCGACCGGCATTATATTCGGTCGGGGTTGAAGGCGCAACGCAAAATCAACTTCGCTCCAGTTATTATCGAACCGAAATGACTGGCAGCTGTTGGAAAATTGCCTTCTTGTTTTCGCGGTTTTGTTTACCCGTCGCCGAGAGGACGACATTTCGTGCCAAAGCGGCTCCCGGCCGGCTCCCCGGTTTTCCCTTCCCGTTGAAAAAGGATCAGCCGCGGCCGATGAATGGTCGATAACAAAAAAAGGGCCGGGATATCGACCGGGAGACGATTGTTTTTCACCGCATGGGCTTGGCAACCTGGAAAACCGCTATGCAGGAAACGACCGGAATCAGCTATTTTTGGGCGCTTGTCCTGGGCCTCGTCCAGGGAGTGGCGGAATTCCTCCCGATTTCCTCCAGCGGGCATTTGGCCCTGGTGGAGCATTTGGGCATGGGAGAGGCCGCGCCCACCTTTTTCGATCTGCTTTTGCATCTCGCCACCCTGATTATCGTCGTCTGGTACTTCCGGCGGCGGATCGCCTGGTACCTGAAAAACGATTTCCACCTGGTTCTCTACGTCGTCGTCGCCACCATTCCGGCGGCAATTATCGGCTTCCTCTGCAAAAACTGCTTCGTCGCCCTACGGGATTCGCCGACCATGATCTGCCTGGGGCTCCTGGTCACCTCCGTCTTCCTCGCCTTCGCCTCGCTCCAACGCGGACCGGCCTATCAGCTCCGCGACCTCGGCTGGCTGGGGGCGGTCACCATCGGTGTCTGCCAGGCCCTGGCCCTCGTGCCCGGCATCAGCCGCAGCGGCTCGACCGTGTCGGCCGGGCTCATCTGCGGCGTGGACCGCGAGGAGTCCCTGTCCTTCAGCTTCATCCTCTCCATACCGGTGATTTTGGGCGCGGTGGGGCTGGAGGCGTTGAGCGTAATCCGCCAGGCGGGATGGGCGGGCCTGCTGGAAGGAACCAGCTTCGGGCCGGCGGCGGCGGGGTTTGTCATGGCGGCGGTGAGCGGGTATTTCGCCCTGAGTTTGCTGGAGCGGATGGTGGTGAAGGGTAAGCTCCTGTGGTTTGCCGGTTACTGCCTGGCGGTGGCGCTGGCGGGCCTAATCTATTTCAATTTTTTCCGCCGCTAGAATTTGCGTAATCCGGGCCGAAATTTTCTAGGCGGCTTGCCGCGAACAAAAGGATGGGAAAAAATGGCCAAAGCAACAAAATCGCCCCACAAACGTCTGGGTTGGGCCGGCGGCATGTTCGCAGTCGCCATCGGCATCGGCGTAATGGGCCTCGGCGTATTCATGGCGCTGTCGCTGGCGACCGGCGACGCGAACAGCGATCCGAAAGTCGCCGCGACCACCTGCTGGACCGGTCTCCTTGGCGCTTACACCGCTTTCGGCGCCATAAACACCCTCGGGAAAATCCCCGCCCTGGTCTTGGCCGCGCTCCTTTTCTTCTGGGGCGGCTTCATCGCCAAATCGATGCGGGTCTTCACCACCTGGCCCGCCGTTTTCGGCGGCGTCCTTATCGTCCTGGCTACGGCACTGGGTGTGTGCGCCTTCGGCGACAGTTATGATATAAATACCGGAGGCCTCCTGGCCATATACGTTTCGCCGCCGGCCCTTCTCTATTTCGGCCGCTGGGGAATGACTTTGGCGGCGGTGGGGCTGATGCTGTTGGGCGTTCTGCTGGCTTTCGGAGAAACGGCGGTGATGACGGTGCACAAATTTTTGTTTACCTTGCGGGACGCGGCGGGCGGAATGTTCACGATGGCGGTGCGGGTCAAGGATTTGTTCAAGATGCTCCTGAGCCCGCGCCTGGCGGTGGCGGCGGGAACGGCCGGAGCCGAAGCGCCCGCGGCGGCGTTCGATCGGGAAAACCGGGCGGTACGGAAGAACCCGGCCCGCGAAAACAAGGCGCCGGCCCGGAAGCCGGTCGCGGAACTGGATGAAGAGGATAGCGGGTCGGAAGAGCCGCAGGAGGTTTTCGGGTCGGGAAGGTTTGCCGCCAAGGAGGTCGAGCCGAGTCAGGAGGTATCGGACTCGGTGGCCGAGGTCGAGGTCAAGCCGCTGGAAAAGGCCGCCCCCCAACCGGCTCCGGATATTCCGGCCGCCAGAACGCCGTCCCGGGTCTGGGGAATAAAGGCGGCGATGCAGACGGCGGTGGCGAAAACCATGCTGGCGGTGAGCCGTTCCGGGGCCAAGGCCCCCACGGCTGCGGCGGTGCCGGCCGAAGCGAAGGAAGCGGCGCCGCCGGTGGAAAAATCCGCCGCCGCCGGTCCGGCGCTGGTCGAAGACAGTTCCGCCCCGGCGCTTCCGGATCCGGAAGCGGAAGGGGTGCCGGAAGCAGAAGCCAGACCGGAGACCCCGGCGCGGCCGGAAACGCCTGCCAATTCCGCCGTACCGGTCCAGGAATGGAAGCCGCGGGCGGCCTTCCAATCGCGTTTCCTCAATTTGAACCTGCAGGACGACACGCCGACCTCCGGCGCCGAAGCGGTGCGCGCGGCGGTGGCGGCGGAAGAACCGAATGCGAAGCCGGTCGCGGACGTGATTATGGATGTGGAAGCTTTGACCGAGGAGTCGTCGTCGGACATGGTCGCGGACGCGGTCATTTCCAGTATGTTCATTAAGCCGGCCCCGGTGGCGCCGGCGGCGCGGCCGGAGGCGAAAGCGGCGGCGGCTTCGCCCGCTCCGGCCGGGTTGAAGCCGCAACCCGCCCCGACTCCGGAAGCAGCCGCGAAAGCGCAGCCCGCCGGATCCGCTCCGCTTGCCGCCGCCCCGCAGGCGCCGGTGAAAACCGCGCCGGCGGTCGACGTTACCGCCGCCAAAACCGCCGCCAATGCCGCGGCGAAGAACGAACTCGCCAATTACCAGTTGCCGCCCCTGGAGCTTCTCGATCCGCCCCAACCGCCGGTTCTGGAGGATCGCGGCGAACTCGAGGCGCGGGCGAAAATTCTCGAACAGACCTTGGCCGAATTCAAAATCGAGGGCCGGGTCGTCCATATCGAACGCGGCCCCCGGGTGACCCTGTACGAAATCAGCCTCGCCCCCGGCATCCGCCTGAACAAGGTGACCTCCCTCGCCGACAACATCGCCATGCAGCTGCAGGCGGAGTCGGTCCGGATCATCGCCCCGATCCCCGGGAAAAACACCATCGGCATCGAGATCCCAAATATCTCGAAGGAGCTGGTGTCACTCAGCGAAATCGTCAACGCGGTCAACCGCGAAAAGAAGCGCCAGGCCCTGCCGGTGTGCCTCGGAAAGGACGTCTCCGGCGCCGCCCTCGTGGCCGACCTGGCCCGCATGCCGCACCTCCTCATCGCCGGCGCCACCGGCAGCGGCAAATCGGTCTGCATCAACTCCATCATCCTCTCGGTGATGATGTGCTGCAAACCCGACGAAGCGCAGATGATCATGGTCGACCCGAAGGTGGTGGAGCTGTCCCGCTTCAAGGATATCCCGCACCTGATGAGCCCGGTCATCACCGACATGAAGCGGGCGGTGAACGTGCTCGAATGGATCTGCCAGAAAATGGACGAGCGTTACGAACAACTCTCGCAGGTGTCGGTCAACAATATCGCCAAATTCAACGCGCTCGGGGAGGAAGCCATCCGCGACCGGCTCGACGAATTCGCCAGCCTCGAGGAAATCGAGGCCTTCCCCAAGAAGCTTCCCTACATGGTCGTAATCATCGACGAACTCGCCGACCTGATGATGGTCGCGGGGAAGGAGGTCGAACACCACATCACCCGTCTCGCCGCCAAAAGCCGCGCCGTCGGCATCCACCTGATTCTCGCCACCCAGCGGCCTTCCGTCGACGTCATCACCGGCCTCATCAAGGCGAACATGCCCTGCCGCATCGCCTTCCAGGTGGCGAGCCGCGTGGACAGCCGCACCATCCTCGATCAGAACGGCGCCGAGTCCCTCCTCGGCCAGGGCGACATGCTTTACCTGCCGCCGGGGGTGGGGAAGCTCACCCGCGCCCAGGGGGTTTTCGTTTCGGACGAGGAGCTGTTCCGCATCGTCGACTACACCAAGGAATCCGCCACCCCGCAGTATCACTCGGACTTGCTGGGACCGGTCATCGGCGGCGGCGGCGCGACAGTGGACGTGTCGGACTTCGACGAACTGTTCATCCAGTCCGGCGAGGCGATTATCGAAAACCAGCGCGGTTCGGTGTCACTCCTGCAGCGGAAGTTCGGAGTCGGTTACGGCCGCGCCTCGCGAATCATCGACCAGCTGGCCTCGGTCGGGCTCCTCGGCCCCTTCCGCGACGGCAAGGCCAGGGAGATCCTCCTGACCCTGGAAGAGTTCCACGCCAAATTCGGCGGCGGCGGGCGCGCCTCGTCCCAATGGGACGGCGACTCCGGCGCCGATGACGACGAAGGCCGCCCGGCCGGCCTTCGTGACGATGAACGCGAACGCCCCCAGCCGGACTGGGACGAAGAAGAGGAGGCCTGACTCCAATGCCTAGACGTGCGCGCATCATTGTGATCACCGGCCCCGGCAAGGGCAAAACCACTTCCGCGATGGGAGTGGTTTTGCGTTGTTTGGCCTGTGGAAAAAGCATTCTCCTGGCCCGCTTCACCAAAGTCGCGAACAGCGGCGAATTGGACATTCTGCGGGATTTGCCGGGTCTGGACATCATGTCGGGAGCCTACGGCATGACCCCGCCGAAAGAACACCCCGACTACCCCAAACACGCGGCGGCGGCGCGGGAACTCTTCGCCAAAACCTGTTCGGTGGCGCCCCAGTATGACGCGCTGGTCCTCGACGAAATCTGTGGCGTCACCGAGAAGGGAATGGTTACGGAAGAGGATGTGGTGCGCTTTTTGTCCAACCTGCGCTCCGATCAGACCGTGGTCCTGACCGGTCGCGGCGCCGGCTTGGGGCTGATCGCCGTCGCCGACACGGTTAGCGAGGTGCAGGATGTCAAGCACGGTTTCCGAAAAGGGATTGTCGCGCAGGAGGGGGTGGAGTTCTGAAAGGCGGTGATTTGACATTCGGGAACCGGCGGGATAAAATATGAAAAAGCAAAATGAAATTATACGGACTAAACTATTTCGGAAATGGCTTGACGGAATTTGTGATAAACAGTTGATAGCACGTATCAACTCACGTATTTTATCCGCAGAATACGGTAATTTTGGTGACTACCGATCGGTGGGCGAAGGCATTTTTGAAATGCGCATTCACCTTGGCCAGGGTTATAGAGTCTATTACGGACGGCGTGGCGAAGCTATGTATCTGCTAATAGCCGGAGGCAACAAAAATACCCAGAACCGTGATATTGCTCAGGCAAAGTTGATGTGGAAAATATTGAAGGAACGAAACTATGATGAAAATCAATGAATCGGATTTGGAAATCAGTAAATTTGAAGTGTCCGATTATCTACACGACAAGGAGGTGGTCAGGGAATTTCTCACAGCCGCCCTTGAGGAAGACAATCCCGACTTCTTCATCGTGTCATTGGCGGCAGTGGCGAAAGCCCGGGGAATGTCCCAGCTGGCCAAGGAAGCCGGACTTAGTGAAGAATGTTTGCGTAATGCGCTGGCGGAAGGATCAATGCCAAGTTTTGAGACAATCCAAAAAATCACCAAGGCACTGGGTGTTCAGTTGGCGGTGGCGGAGACAGTATCATAGATGCAAATGGAAAATGGACCTTGCCTACGCAACCCCTAACAATATAATTCCTGGTTTCGTTTCCATGTAATCAAGGAACCCGGAATACGCCGTGACCACCGAAACCGAAGTACCCGCCAACATCCCGGAAACCATTCTCGCCAAGCTCCCGAACACCATGCTCCGCGACCGCCCGAAACTCGGCCGCGAGGCCGTCCGTTTGCGGACCTTGAAGAAAATCGGCCCGGAAGAGGAACGCCGGCTCCGGGAGCTCTGGGACGAATTCACCGTCTCGCAAAACCTCTTCGCCACCCGCCAGACCCTGCGGCCGCTTATCGAATTTCCGCCCGAACTAACCATCACCCCGCGAATCGAGGAAATCTCCCGCATCGTTCGCGACAACCAGGTGACCATCATCGCCGGTTCCACCGGTTGCGGCAAAACCACCCAGCTCCCGAAAATCTGCCTGCAACTCGGCCTCGGGCACTCGGGCCTGGTCGGCATCACCCAGCCCCGCCGCCTTGCCGCCATGTCTGTCGCCGCCCGGGTCGCCAAGGAAATGAACACCGGCCTGGGCGATGCCGTCGGTTACCAAATCCGCTTCCAGGCCCGGACCAAACCCACCACGCTCGTAAAATTCATGACCGACGGCATCCTCCTCAACGAAATGCGCCGGGATCCGAAGCTCCTCAATTACGACGCCATCATCCTCGACGAAGCCCACGAACGCAATCTCGACACCGATCTCCTCCTGGGCTGCATCCGCCGCATCCTCCCCGAACGCCCGAATTTCCGCCTGGTCGTCTCCTCCGCCACCCTGGACGTGAGCCGCTTCAGCGCCTATTTCTCCGACGCCCCGGTCATTCTCCTCGAAGGCCGGACCTACCCGGTGGACGTACGGTACCGCCCGCCGGACGCGGACGAGGACGACGACCCCGATCTCGACGTGATGATCCTGCACGCCGTGGAGGAGCTCGCGGAAGAGCTTCCGTCAGGGGACGTCCTGGTCTTCCTCCCGGGCGAGGCCGACATCAAGGAAGCGGCGGAAACCTTGTCCCGCTCCGGACCGAAGGACTGTCTGGTCCTCCCGTTGTATTCGCGCCTGACCCCGGAGGAGCAGCAGAAGGTTTTCCAAACCACCGAGCGCCGTAAGATCATCCTGTCGACGAATGTCGCGGAAACGTCCCTGACCATCCCCGCCGTCCGCGCCGTCATCGACAGCGGATTGGCGCGGCTGAAACGCGTATCCGACAAGGCATCGGTCGAACGCCTGCAGATTGAAAAAATCAGCCAGGCCTCGGCCGAACAGCGGAAAGGCCGCGCCGGCCGCGTCGCCCCGGGAATTTGCCTGCGGCTTTATTCGGAAGCGGATTTCCAAAAGCGCCCCGAATTCACCGACCCGGAAATCCGCCGCGCCTCCCTCGCCTCGGTCATCCTCCGCCTCCGCCACCTCGGCCTCGGGGCGGTCGAGGACTTCCCCTTTCTCGATCCGCCCCAGCCCTCGCGCATCCAGGAGGGCTACCGCGAACTCGCCGAACTCGGGGCGCTGGACGACAAACGCGACATCACCCCATCCGGCCGCCGCATGGCGAACCTCCCGGTGGAGCCCCGTTTCGCGCGGATTCTACTGGAAGCGCGGCAAAACGGCGTACTTGATCCGGCCCTGATCATCGTGTCCATGCTCTCGATTCAGGACCCCCGCGAACGCCCCCAGGCGAAGAAGGGCGAGGCGGAGGCGGCGCACAAACGTTTCGCGCACGGGAAGTCCGATTTCCTCGGCTGGCTCATGCTGTGGAAATTTTACGACGACGCCCTGAAGGACATCCCCTCGAAATCACAGGCGCGGAAATTCTGCCGCCAGAATTTCCTGAATTACCTGCGCATGCAGGAATGGCGGGACATCTACCGCCAAGCCGGCGAAATCATGAATGCAAACCCCGGCGAGCGGGACGAGACCCGGGAACACGGCGGCCCCGCTTCCGGCGAAAGGGAAATGTCCGGCGACAAGGACGGCGGCTACGCCCGGCTGCACAAGGCGCTCCTGGCCGGGCTCCTGGGGCGGATCGGCAAGCGGACCGACGACGGCGATTATCTTGGCGCCCGGGGAGTACGCTTCCTGTTGTGGCCCGGTTCCGGCCTGGCCCGCGCCGCCCGGGACCGGCGCCAGGCCGCCCGCGACGCCGGCGACCTGCCTTCGGAAATCCGCCGCAAGGGGCAGCTCCCCGCCTGGGTGGTGGCGGCGGAACTCGCCGAAACCAGCCGCCTCTTCGGTCGGGGCGTCGCCGAGATTGATCCGCTGTGGGTGGAGGAATTGGCGGGTCCGTTGGCGAAGCGATCCTACTCGGAACCGTTTTACGAGGCGAAATCGGGGTTTGTCCGCGCCCGCGAGAAGGTCGAAGTTTACGGCTTGCCGGTCGTCGAGGGACGGCGGGTGCATTACGGCTCGATAGACCCGGTCGCCGCGCGGCAGGTGTTCATACGCCAGGCCCTGGTGGATGAGGGTTTGGCGGCGAAGCTGGCGTTTTTCCAGGAAAACGTGGCACTTACCCGTTCCGTCGCCGACATCGCCCACAAGGCCCGGGCGCCGCTGATGGCCTCTTCGGACGCCATCTACCGTTTTTACGACGAGCGCCTGCCGGCCGAGGTCCATAACGACCGGGCCTTGGCGAAATTCGCATTCGAACAGGAAAAGAAGCAGCCGGGCTCGCTCCTCCTCACCCGCAAGTACCTCCTGGAAAATCCGCCGGACGGGATCACCCCCGACCGCTTCCCTTCCGAACTGGTCATCGCCAACCGGCGTTATCCCCTGACTTACCGTTTCCTTCCCGGCCACGCCGAGGACGGCGCCACCCTGACCGCGCCGGTGGCGGATTTGCCGAGCATTCCCGAATGGCGCCTGGAGTGGCTGGTGCCGGGCTTTTTGGGGATGAAGGTGGCGGAGCTCATTCGCGCCTTGCCGCGCGGAGTCAGGCGGGAACTGAATCCGGTGAACGAAAGCGCGGCGGAAATCGCCGAGCGTTTGGGTCAGCCGGATCGGCCGCTCACCGAAGCGGTCGCGGAGGCGGCGCATAAACTGTACGGGGTGAGGATTCCCGCCGAGGCCTGGGACAGCCGGGATTTGCCGGCGTTTTTAATGATGAACGTGCGGGCGGTCGACAAGAACGGCCTCACGCTGGGGCAGAGCCGGGATATCGGCGCGTTGTCGGCGGACCTGATGCAGGCGGCCCGCAACGCCTTCGACAACATGGACAAAAACCAGTACGAAAAAACCGGCTTCGACGCCTGGACTTTCGGGGATCTCCCCGAACGTTTGGAAATCCGTTCCGGTGCCGGCGCGGCGGCGTTTCCCGCCTTGCTGGACGAGGGCCGGACGGTGGGGATTCGCCTCTACCAGACCGAAACCGAGGCGGCGGGAGTCATGCGGGGCGGTTTTCGCCGGCTGGTTTTTTTGACGCTGGGACAATGGTTGACCCGGCTTCGGAAAGAAATACGCACCCGTTTTAGCACCGGGACGGTGGCGCTGGCGCAACGCCTGGGCGGCGGGGGCGAAGGCCTGGCGGAGGAGGTTCTGGCGTCGGCGGTGGACGAGGTTTTCCAGGTGGCCGAGCCGGTCCGCACGCACCGGCAGTTTCTCGAACGCATCGCCTCCGGCAAGCAGGAACTTTACCCGGTGGCGCTGGCTTTGCAGTCTTCCGTGGAGGAGGCTTTTCGCGAGGCGGCGCGGCTGATTCCCCCGTTGTCGCGGCCGCCGACGCCGGCGCATGCCGACATGTACCGAGATTTGCTGCGGCAGTTGGAGTCCTTGTTGAGCCCTGGGGTTCTACGCTTGGCGACGGCGGAGCAGATTCGCCAGTTGCCGCGGTTTGTGAGCGGGGCGGCCCGGCGTCTGGAACGTTTGGGTTATGCCCTCGGCAAGGACAAGCTGCGGCTCGGCGAATTGCTGCCTTATCGCGAACGCTATGAGACGGCGGCGGGGGGGAAGCTAACCTGGGAGGAGGCGCGGTTGTTGATGGAGTACCGCTGGGTCATGGAAGAGTGGCGTTTGGGGCTGTTCTCGCAGGAGTCGGGGCAGAAAATACTGGGCGGTCCGAAGCAATTGGAGGCCATTTGGCGCAGGTTTACCGACCGCTAGTACATAGGGGACTTTCATGCTGGAATCGGTAAAAAAGCAAAGCTCGCCTTTCTTGAACTGCGGTGCCGTCATCCTGGCCGGCGGGCGGAGCCGGCGCCTGCTGGGCCGCGACAAGGCGGCGTTGACCTTGAGCGGACGGAGTTTCCTGGAAATACTGTCGCGGGAACTCGGCGGGTTTCCGGAACGGTACTGGTCGGTGGACCGCCGGGGGCGGTATAACCAGGAAGCGTTTTCGGAGGCGGTCCCCGAATTTCAGGAAGTCGCCGACGCACCCCCGGGTTGCGGGCCGCTGGGCGGACTGGCGGCCGCATTGCGGGTGTGCCGCTCCGCGGCCCTGCTGGCGGTGTCTGTCGACCTGCCGCTGTTTCGGAAAGAACTGGGCGAGTACCTGGCCGCCTTTTGGGACGGGACGGTCGACGCCGTCGTGGCGGTCGACCGGGAAGGCCGCCGGCACCACCTGTGCGCCATTTACGGGAAAAGCGCGCTGCCGGTTTTTGGCGAACAATTGGCGGCGGGGAATTATCGCCTGTCTGACGCCCTGGATCGCTTGCGGCTGCGGGCGGCGCCGCTGCGGCACAGCGTTTTTCCCGATACGATACTCAGTAACATAAATACGCCGGAAGAGTATGAGGAAGTTTGCAAAACGGAAACGGCCTGGTGCGCCGAAACGATAAACGGACCGGCCGTCCCCCAGATCATCGCCGTCTGCGGGGCGAAGAAATCGGGAAAAACCCGGCTCCTGGTCGGGGTCATTCCCCACCTCGTGGCTATCGGACTGCGGGTCGGGGTCATTAAACACGACGGCCACGACTTCACCCCGGACGTCCCCGGTAGCGACAGCTTTCGCCTTACCGCCGCCGGAGCGGCGGTTACCGCCGTCTATTCCCCGGAGCGCTTCGCGGTCAACGCCGAGCTGGAAAACACCACTCCGGAGCGGCTCCTGCCGCTGTTCCACGGGGTCGACGTAATTCTCTTGGAAGGCGGGAAAGCCTCGCCCTACCCGAAAATCGAAGTCATACGTAAGGCAAACAGAAACGCTCCGGTCAGTACGGGAGGAACCCTCCTGGCGTTCGCGAGCGATGAGCCTGGCCTCTGCGGAGGGGTGCCGACCTATGCCCTCGATGATTACGCCGGCGTCGCGGAATTGATTACGAAAACAGCAGGTAAAGCGCCCCCAACAGGGCGATAACTTGCGTGATGTTGTCGAAGGTGTTTTTGGACAATCGCTTCACCGCCCAGCCGCCCACCACCAGGCCCAGCGCCAGGGCCGGCAGAAGGTAGAGGTTGACAGACAACGTTTCCCCGGTGATGAACCCGAGGTTCAGGGCGAAAGGGACCTTGGTCAAATTCAAAATCAGGAACAGCCAGGCGGCGGTGCCGAGAAACTCTTTCACCCCCAGACCCAATGACAACAAAAACACCACCCACGCCGGCCCGCCGTTGTTCGCCAGCATCGAGGTCAACCCGCCGATTATCCCCATCACGCAAGCGAACCAAGGCTTCGCCGACTTCCTCGCTTCGCCCGGTTCACCCGCTAGCCCCGCGACTTCCCCTTTACGGGTGACCAAGTCCGGACGCACCCGCAGGTAAAACCCGAACAGCACCATCGCCACCAGAATCGCGGCAATGCCTTTCTTCAGGAGGAGCTCCCCCTCCGCGCCCATCCGCACCGACTGCCGGGCAATCCACCAGCCCAGGACTGTCCCGATTATCGCCCAGGGAATCGCCTTCGGGATGACGTCCCAGCGCGCGGAACGGCGGAGGAGAATGGTGGTGCAGATGTCGGCGACAACCAACAGGGGCAATATGATTCCCAAGGTCAAGCCGGGGCTGAAGGTGAGGAGCATCATCGGCGTGCAGATGATGGCGCAGCCGACAATGCCGGTTTTGTTGAAGCCGTACATGAAGGCGGTGAAGTTGAGGATTAGCCACTGGACGGGGGAAAGATCCATGCGTGCGTCAATGCTCCTTGTTTTTCAATCGGCTAAGATGATAATGGGCGCTTCGCCGCAAAGCGCGACCAGTATAAGTATCCCGAAAGCGTATTTTGTCAAACACCTTTTTCCTAAGGCCGCCTACATGACCGCCCAGCCCCAAACCTACGAAACCCTCGCGCCGGACATCGTGAAAATCGCCGTCCCGCTGCCGAAGAGTCCGTTGAAAATAACCAATTCCTATTTCATCCGCGGGGACCGGCGCAGCCTCCTCATCGACACCGGCTTCAACCATCCCCTGCCGGCCGGCGCCCTCCGGGAAGCGGTCGAACAACTGAACATCGACATGCGCCGGACCGACATTTTCCTGACCCACCTCCATTCCGATCACACCGGGCTGTGCCAAACCCTGGCGACGCCCCAGACCCGCATCTTCATATCCCACGAGGACTCGACCGTGGTGGCGGGCGGAAAGGATTCGCCCTATTGGGAAGGGTTCACGGAATTTTTCCGGCTGACCGGTTTGGAGCGGGCGGGCTACGGCCTGAGAGTCGCCGACCACCCCGGCTACGCCTACGCGCCGGAGGCGGCGGATAATTACACCACCGTCGAGGACGGTCATATCTTTCAAATTGGCCGTTATACCCTGCGCTGCCTCCTGACCAAAGGCCACACCCGGGGTCACCTTTGCCTCTACGAGGAAGAAGGTAAGCGCCTCTTCGCCGGCGACCACATCCTGGCGAAAATCACCCCGAACATCACCCAGTTCGATTTCAGCCATAACGCACTGGAGGAATACCTGGCCAGCCTCGACCTCCTGGCAAGCCTGGACATCGCCGTCGCTTTCCCCGGCCACCGCGTACGGATCGACGACGTCCGGGGGCGGATTGAGGAACTCAAGAAACACCACCAGGCGCGGCTGGACGAAGTCCGGCGAATCGTCGGCGACGAAGTCGTCGACACGGTGGCGGTCACCCGCCGGATGCGCTGGAGCCTCAGCATCGACAACTGGGAGGACTATCCGCCGGCACAGAAGATTTTCTCGGCCGGCGAAGCTTTGGCCCACCTGCACCATCTGTCGGTAAAGGGCGAACTGAAACGGACCATGCGGGACGGCGTGGCGTTGTACGAAAGGTCGGGGCGATGAACAACCGTTCGGACGCGCCGATTGGCATCACCACCACCGTGCCGGTGGAGATTATTTTCGCGGCAGGCCGGGTTCCGGTCGACCTCAACAATATTTTCGTCGGCGACGCCGACGCCGCCTCGCTGGTGCGGTACGCCGAGGAGCGGGGCTTCCCCCAGTCCTTGTGCGCCTGGACCAAGGGGCTTTACGGGGCGATACACCGGCGGGGAATACGCGAAGTGGTGGGGGTTATTGAAGGCGATTGCTCAAACACCATCGCCTTGTGCGAGATTCTCGCGAGCGAGGGGATTGTGGTGCACCCGTTCGGTTTTCCCGCTTCGCGGCGGGCGGACGATTTGGCCCTTTCCCTGGGGCGTTTTGCTGACAGCTTGGGGACGACCCTGGAAGCGGCCGAGGACATGAAGATGCAACTTGACCCGATTCGCGCCTTGGCCGGCGAGGTGTACCGGCTGGCCGGCGAGGGAAGGGTGAGATCGGGCGACCTTTTTGTCGCCTTGCTGAACACTTCCGACTTTTTCGGCGAACCGGAAAAGTGCCGGCGGGAGCTGGAAATGATCCTCGATAAAATCCGTGCGGATGACACTAAGGAAAAGCGGCAGCGGCTCCGCCTGTCTTGCGCCGGGGTGCCGACGATTCTCACCGACGTTTGGGAGGTTTTCGAGAATTTGGGTGGGCGGTTTGTGGATCACGAGGTGCCACGCCAGTTCGCCTTGTTGGACGGGATAGGGAAGGGCCTGGTGGAAACGTATTTGCGTTATACCTACCCCTATGACGTTTTTTCCCGGATTCGCGATGTGAAAGAGGCGGGGGCGGCGCGGGGGGCAGTGGGGCTGGTGCATTATGTGCAGTCGTTTTGCCACCGTTTGCTGGAGGACCGCCTGTGGCGGGAAAACATCGGGCTCCCCCTCTTAACCCTTGAAGCGGACCGGCCGGGCCGGGTCGACGAACGCACCCGAACCAGGATTGAAGCCTTTATGGAACGTTTGCGGCAAGTGGGTTGATGCGGACATTTCGAGAAAGTCGGCCGGATCGACGACAGCCTATTAGTGACGAGGGCAAGAGGGTGGGTTAAGTTGTCTCCAATCGAGAAAGGCCGCGCATGCAGAAAAAACCAATCAAACGGACCGTACAGGGCCACCCCGCCATTGACGGCGCCGGAGTGCATCTGGTTCGGGTGCTGGGCTACCGCACAGTGGAGGATTTCGATCCCTTTTTGCTGCTGGATTCCTTTGACTCCACCAATCCGGCGGATTACCTCAAGGGTTTTCCCATGCATCCGCACCGTGGCATCGAAACCATCACCTACCTGGTCGAAGGCGATATCGAGCACCAGGACAGCCTGGGCAACCGGGGGTCGATAAAATCCGGCCAAAGCCAATGGATGACCGCCGGCAGCGGCATCCTGCACCAAGAAATGCCCCAAGCCTCGCCCCGCATGCTTGGGTTGCAAGTTTGGTTGAACCTTCCCAGCCGAGAAAAAATGGCCGCGCCCGCCTATTTCGACATCAGCCAGGACATGATACCGCAAGTTGCCGCCGGGCGCGCCGTGGTGCGGGTACTTTCCGGAGAGTTTAAGGGCGTGCGCGGCATTAAGCCCCGCCATGTCCAGGCCAGTATTTTCGACGTTTCCCTGCCCACGGGCGAGGAGATAGTCCTGCCGGCCATTCCAGGCGAAAACGTTTTCGTATTTTTGCTCGAGGGGGACGCGGGCATCGCCGGTCGGCGCATTCCGGCGAAAACAGCGGTCCTTTTTGGCGAGGGGGATGCGGTGGCGGTGGCGGCTCCGCCGGACGGGGCGGCCCGCTTCCTTTTCTTCTCCGGTCCGCCGCTAGGGGAGCCGGTGGCTTGGGGTGGGCCTATCGTCATGAATACCGAAGCGGAATTGGAAACGGCGTTTTCCCAGCTTGCGGCGGGGACTTTTGTAAAATTTTCCGGTTGATTTTTCGGAAGTTCGGGGACACGGTCGAAGGGCGCTGAAATAAGGACAAAACCGCTCATACCGGTATAATTATAATTACATTGCATCGTCAGAGAAAAACAGTCCAACTTGTCATTCCGAGCGGTAGCGAGGAATCCGGGGGCTCGCAACGCTAGGGAACGCACTCCTGCATTTGGCTCGTCGGCCTTTCCCCAAACGCTCCGAATTCGACTTGTTTGGGGTAGTGTCAACGAGCCAAATGGGGACAGTTCCTACTCGGCGCCGTGTGAGCGCCGGATTCCTCGCTACCGCTCGGAATGACAAGTTGGATCGTTACCCGCTATCCGGTCGCACGCTTCATTTCACCGCGTCAACCGCCGCTTGCCCCCAGATCTCCGCCCGCGGCCCGGCTTCCTTGAGAGTCTCTAAGGAATAAAATGCCGACGGCATGCCGAACACGTACGGCAAAACCTGGTACTGCTGGAATATCACCCTCACTCCGCCCGGCTCCAACACCAGCGCCGCGAAGTTTTTCTCCTCCGCCGCAAACCCCTCCATAAACCAGTTGCTATCCGGGATCCCGCCGACGTACTCCCCCGGATAGCTATTTTGCAGGGTTTTCTCCAAAATCCCCTTGCCGCTCTCGCTCATAATCCCCAGCGCCACTTCCGGCTTGGCAAAAATATCCGCCAAGCCCAAACGCTCCCCGCTCGACAAATCGTAATTCAGGACGTCCATCCGCGACGACGGATGCGCCGCCCGCGACGGATACACGTAGGTTTCAAATATCACGCTGAGAATGTCCGCCGACGCCGACGCCGTCCCGAAGGTCACCCCGACGTTAATCCCCCCGTCCGGCAAATCGGGGCTGACCGCCATGCCGTTCCAGTCCTGCAGAATTTTTTCCAGGTGGCCCTCCAGCCACTCCCGCACATCGACGTCGACTTTCACGTTGTCCGTCACCGGATACTTCGTCTGCATGTCCACGGCGTAGGTGAAGCTGGACGTCTTCACATCCAGCGCCGCCGCCTCTCCGGCAAACAACCCCGCCAGCATCAACGCCGCCGCCGCCAAACCCGCCGCCCAACGCCCCGCAAACATTACCTTCATTTCCCATCCCTTCCTTTTCCGAGTGAAGAACCTTGAACCGCCGTCGCACGCAAACAGTTATCCCCCACTTTCGCCAAACGTTAGCGGACTTTCAATAATTTTATCTAATTCCGATAAAAAAACTTGCAATTCGGCGGGAAGCCGGTATGTTTTACATCTCAAACAATGTTGTAGTAATCAAATATTACTTTGGAGATGCGATGCGCACCATCACTTTCGCCCTGGCCGGCAATCCGAACGCCGGGAAAACCACCGTCTTCAACGCACTCACCGGCGCCCGCCAGCACGTGGGGAACTACCCCGGCGTCACGGTGGAAAAAAAGGAAGGTTCGATTGTCAAAAACGGGGTGAAATTCAACATCGTCGATCTGCCGGGGACCTACTCCCTGTCGGCCAATTCGCCGGAGGAGGTGGTGGCGCGCAATTACCTGGTCGAGGAGAGGCCCGACCTGGTCGTTCAAGTGGTCGACGCCTCGAACCTGGAAAGAAATCTCTACCTCGCCACGCAAATCATGGAACTCGGGCTCCCGCTGGTCATCGCCCTCAACATGGCCGACGTCGCCAAGGCGCGCGGCATCGAATACGATCTCGACAAGATGCAGGCCCTCCTGCGCATCCCGGTCGTCCCCACCGTCGGAAGTAAAAATGAAGGCATGGACGAACTCATCAACGCCGTCCTCGCCCAAGCCGACAAACCCACGCCGGAATACCCCAAAATCTCCTACCCGAAGGAAAGCGAAAAGCCGGTCGCCGAAATCGACGCCGCCCTGTCCGGGCCGGACCGGGTCCTGGCGGACAAGTATCCGCCGAAATGGGTGGCGTCGCGGCTTTTTGAAAACGATCCGGATCTGGTGAAAAAAATCTCCGACAAAGTTCTCCTGGCCAAAATCGACGGTCTCCGCCAGGCCTTCCAGGCCGAACAAAACAACCAGCCCGAAGTGCGGGTCGCCGAAGCTAAATACGGCTGGATCGCCGGCCTTTCCGCCGATTGCGTGAACCAGACCCCGGAAGCGAACACCGACATCTCGGACCGCATCGACAAGGTTCTTCTCCACCCCCTCTTCGGCCTGCCGATATTCCTCATCCTCATGTACCTGATGTTCCAGCTGGTTTTCACCCTCGCCGAAAAACCCATGGAGTGGATTGAGGAGGGCTTCGCCACCCTCGGCCATTCCGTATACGATTTGTGGCCGGCGGGGGCGGAAAGTCCCCTGCGGGATCTCATCGTGGACGGGGTCATCGGCGGTGTTGGCGGGGTTCTGGTGTTTTTGCCGAACATCCTGCTGCTGTTCCTGGCCATCGCCTTTCTGGAAGGTACCGGCTACATGGCCCGCGCCGCCTTCATCATGGACCGCATGATGGCGAAAATCGGCCTGCACGGGAAAAGCTTCATCCCCATGCTGCTGGGGTTCGGCTGTTCCGTCCCGGCCATCATGGCCACCCGCACCCTCGAGAACTGGCGGGATCGCCTCACCACCATCCTGGTCATCCCCTTCATGTCCTGCGGCGCGCGGCTGCCGATTTATTCCCTCCTCATCCCCGCTTTTTTCCCCCAGGCCTGGCGCGCCCCCATGTTGTGGCTGATTTACCTGATCGGCATCCTTTTCGCCGTGATGGCGGCGAAGTTTTTGCGTAACACCATCTTTAAGGGCGAGAACGTCCCCTTTGTCATGGAACTCCCCTCCTACCGCATGCCCACCCTGCGTTCGGTTCTCCTCCTGATGTGGGAACGTGCCAGGGAGTATGTGAAGAAGGCCGGGACGATTATCCTCGGCGCCAGCATTATCCTTTGGGCCCTTGCCGAATACCCGAAACTCCCCGAAGGCGCCGAACGGCAGGATGCGGCTGTCGCGGCGGCGGTCGCTACGGCGGAGGCCGAGGGGGAGGCGGGGGGGGAGAACAAACTCGCCGCCGAGCGCCTGGCCTACTCCTATACCGGCCGCATCGGCCACTTGTTGGAACCGGTGCTGAGGCCGTTGGGGTTTGACTGGCGGATTGCCACGGCGATCATCGGATCGTTCGCGGCCAAGGAGGTTTTCGTGGCCCAGATGGGGATTGTGTTCGCCGTCGGGGAAGGGGGGGAAGGGGAGGATGAGCAGGCGGAGGAGACTCTCCGCGACAAATTGCGGGAGCTGTACACGCCGCTCCAGGCCTTCTGCATGATGATTTATTGCCTTCTGTCCATGCCCTGCATCGCCACCCTGGCGGTGGCGTACCGGGAGACCAGGGGCTGGAAGTATCCGCTGGCGATGCTGATTGGCTATACCCTGATCGCCTATGTGGCAACCATGATTGTCTATCAGGTGGGAAGCGTTCTCGTGGGCTAGTTCCAGACGGTGGTAAAGAGGTAGGTGGTTGCGGTTGGCAATCGGTCGGTGCGTGCCCGGCCGATTGCCTTTTTTTAGCGCACAATCTTCTTCACCCCTTCCGGCAAATCGATATGCCTGTCGATTATCCCGTCGTACAACTCCTGGTTGCGGATGTAAAGTTGCCGGCAGCCGATGCCGCTCTCGGACGAGATAAGTTCGTATACCCGGCGCCAGTTCACCGTTTCCTTCACCTCGTTGTAAAACAGCGCCCTCTCCCGCTTCGCCTTCGGCCAAGTCCGCGCCGCCCAGCGTAATTTGGCGAAAACCCCGGCCAGGGTGTCCGACGACGCCAGATCCCGGCCGGCCTGGTTGCGGGAGGTGTTCCAGCGGAAATCGGCCAGCAGATTGGTCAACTGGTGCTGGCGCATCCCCGGACGGGAAAAGCAGCTCGGCAACAACAAATGCCCGCCTTCCATCCCTTCCCGCGCCATGGAGCAAATGCATTCCAGGCCGAAGGCCGGAATGATAATCACCGTCGGGCTAAGCCTCAGCTCCACCCGGTTCACCTTCTTTTTGGCCGGCACGATGACGTTCAGGAAAATGCCGGGATCCTTACCCTCCAATTCGGCCAACTCGGCACGGATCTTTCCCCGGGTGTTGATGACGTCCGCCGCCAGGTTGAAGCCGTCCCGCACCGCCAGCGGCGGGAAAATCCGCTTCTGGCCCTCCATGCGGCGGCGGAGATCCGCCAGGGCGTCCGTCTCCCGGCTGATCAGCGTCTCGGCGTCGGGAATCCGCAAATCGCCCTTCCGGAACCTGCCTTCCGCGTCCTCGATGGCTTCGAGTATCGACGGCACCACCTCGCTCTTGATGCGTTCCGCCTGGCGTTCCAGATTCATCATCCTGGCCGAATAGGCCTGCTGTTCCGACTGCAGGTCGAAGACGTTCTCGCCTTCCCCGGAGAAGCCGCGGGACTTGATTTCGTTGATCTTCGCCTCGCATTCCTGCTCTCGGGTGATGCAGTAGTTGATGGTGACGTCCAGCTGGGCGAGCATCTCCTCCATGAGCTGGTTGTAGGTGCGGGCATTGACGATGCGGCGATAGGCGCGGTCGGTTTTCCACTCCACCGAATTCTTGTCCAGCTGTTCCAGGTTTTCGTCCGGCGAGGGCGTGACTTCCATCAGGGACACCGCATACAGGTATTCGTCGGCGTACAAGACCTGAAGGTCGGCGGCGCCCCGCTCGAAAGTCAGGACCACGTTTTCCAGGCAGTCGCCGGCGATGAACTCCCGCACCTCCGCCCGCATCCACCAGGGGCTGAAGCCGATGACCCCGTAACGCAGGAAAGCCCGGACGTACCAGGGCATGCTGGCCGACTCCGGGATGTAACGCAGCGCCACCGCCCGGTAGAGCAGCTTGAACTCCTGCTCCAGGGTCTTTTCCATGAAGGCGATTTCCCGGCCGGCCATTTTCGCCCGCATCGCGTTGGTTGCGTCGTCCTCGGCCAGTTTGGCCATTTCCTCGCGGATTTTTCCCCGGTTCTTCAGGTTGCTGGCGAATTTCCCGAGGGAACCCAACAAGCTCAGGACGCTGTCCCCGTCCTCCTCCAAGCCTTCGTCCGCCAGCCGCTTGGCCGCCTTCGCCAAGCGCCGCCGCTCCCGGTTGGCGATGCTTACCAACAGGTGCAGACCCAGCAGGTACACCGCCCCCCCGACCAACCGGCCGTGGCCGATTTTCGCCGCCATCAGCTCCTTGACCAATGGTTCCTGGGCGGCCTGGGCGTAAGCCATTTTGTAGATGGCCGGCAGGGCTTCGCGGTTCGAGTCGCGGATGAGCATCCACTGCGAGATGGCCAATTCCGTCGCCACCCGCATCTGGGGACCGGCACCCGGCGGCGGCGGCTGGTTTTCCGCCGCCGCCTGCCGGGCGGCGTCCATGATGTGTTCCTGCCGGGTGCGCATGGCCTGGATAAGGAGATCCGCCTCGTCCGCCAGCGGCAGGTTGTCCAGTTCCGCGTCCTGGCGGTTCAATTCATCCACCACTTCCGGCGGCAGGTTCGGGTTGTTCGCCTGGTAGTTTTTCCTTTCCTCGACCAGATCCTGCAGCAGCGCGTACAACGACAGCCTGGTATTGATGAGGGTCATCAATTCCGAGGAAATGGTGATGTTCTCGACCCCCTCGACTTGCGAACGGATGCGGATGGAGGTTTTCGACGAGCCGATTTTCCCGACATCGGCTATGATGGCCTGAGTGCCGGCGCCGGGTTTCGGGGCGGTTTTCGTGCCGCCACCGCCGAATTCATCCAGGGTGGAGCCGAATTCGTCGAGGGCGGCATTGAATTCACCGGTGTCGGATTTGAGGAAGCCGTTGGCGTCGGTTTTGCCCGTTTTCTCGGGATGGGATGACTGAACGCCGCCGCTTGTTTCGCCATATTCGCCGCTGTCGCGGCTGGCGGTAAAACGCGAGGTGTCCAGCACCCGACGGTAATCGGCGGTGTCAGGCGCGGGCTGGTAATCGTCCGGATTGAAAGCGTCGTTTGGTTCCAAAAGATCCGGGGGAAGGGTATAGGTGGTGTCGGAGCTTAGGCGGCGGTAATCCTGCTCGTCATCCTCGCGGTTGGGGTCGGCCGGCAGGCTGGTGGTCAGCGGGTATTCCTCGATAAGCGGGATGATGGTCTCAGCTTCGGACGAATAATAGGATTTGTTCGCGTCGGCGGATTCGATAACCCGGACTTGGGCCAGCGGCGATTCGCTGCTGGTGTCGGCGTTATCCGGAATCATGTTCAGGTGGGCGAGGGAATTTTCCTGGAAATAGGCAATATCGTTGGGGCCGGTTTGGTGTTTGCCGAGGCTGTCCGGGGAACCGCCGTTATTCTCCGCCGCCGCCGGTCCCGGTTCGGGGGCTTGCAGGTAAATCTTCATGGTGAAGGTGGAGATTTTCAGCAAATCCTTGTCGGTGATTTTATGCGGAGCCTGGATGATTTGTCCGTTGATGGAAGTGCCGTTGAAGGATCCCAGATCTTTTACCCCGCATATGCCGTTCTTGTACATGATCACCGCGTGTTTGCGGCTGACGGCCGATGAGGGCAGGCGGACATCGCAGTCATCGGCGCGGCCTATGAATAGGGGAGCGCCTTCCTCTATGGGGAAGGTCTGTATGCCGTCTTCATACCGCACAACCAGTACAGGCATTCAACCTCCGTCACCTAATCATTCTCGGTCCGATTAGCTCTACAACGCTAGATTTGCGGGAACCGCCCCACAAATCTAGCATGAATAACCAGTTGCGGTGACCTTCGTTCTTTGCCGCCAGCGCCGGAATTATTGTCTAACCCTATACTTATGCTACTTTTACGGAAGTGGTTCCCGTAAAAGTAGCGTTGTAGAGTTAGCGAAATCGGTATATTCGCTGCCGCCGGGAAAAATCCCTGGAATCAGCGAACCACATTTCTATATATTTATCTTTACTATACAACTCCCTCGCCGTTTGACAATATTTTTCAGCGACACCCGGTTTTTGGGAATAAAATAGGCAGAAAACTACTGGTTATGTCGTATATATTAGCAATTTGATAACATTAGGCGTTAGTGTGCACCGGATTGCTACGCTAAAAGTGATTCCTGATCCGCAGATATATACCCCAAAATTTGTGTTTGCCGTCCCCGAATCATGGATATAAGGCGCGTCAAGTTCGCAAAACGCGGCTAAGGAAGGAATTATTGGCACATGGTGAAGTTTCTCCATACCAGCGATTGGCAATTGGGCATGACTCGCCGTTTTCTGAAGGACGGGCGGCAGGAGCTCTTTGACGCTGCCCGGTTTGCCTGCATCAGGAAGATCGCCGCCTTGTGCCGCGCGGAGGACTGCCGCTTTGTCCTGGTAGCCGGGGATGTTTTCGAAGCGAACCAGGTGGCGCGGAAAACCATCGTCCGGGCTTTGGAGGCGCTTGGGGAGGTGCCGGTGCCGGTGTTTCTCCTGCCGGGGAATCATGATCCCCTGGACTACGGGTCGGTTTACCGCCAGCCAGCTTTTAGGGAATTCGCGCCGGATAATGTCCGGGTGGTGGCGGATAGTGCGCCGCTGGCGGTCGCGCCCGGGGTGGAGCTGGTCGGCGCGCCGTGGCCGGCGAAGCGTTTGGCGGAGAATCCGCTGCGGGCCGCCCTGGCCGCTTTGCCGGCGCGATCGGAAGTATTGCGGATAATCCTGGCGCACGGGCCGATCGATGCCTACGGCGAATTCCCGGACCAGGCGGCGGTGATCCGCGCGGCGGATCTGCGGGAGGCTCTGGGCAATGCGAAGGCGCATTACGTGTGCCTAGGGGACAAACATTCCTACACTTGTTTGGACGGCGCGGTTGGCTGCGCCGGCAGGGTTTATTACTCCGGCACGCCGGAGGCGACGGCTTTTCGGGAAGCGGATCCGGGCTGGGTCAATCTCGTCGAATTGCGTCCCGACGGGGCGGTCAGCCGCAAGGTGCGGACCGGAGCCTGGCACTTTCACGAAGTGGCGGCGGAATTGTCGGGGCGGGAGTCGGTGGCGGAACTGGGCAAGCAATTGGCGGCGCTCCCCGACAAGGAAACCAGCGTCATGCGGCTGGTCCTGGGCGGACTCCTGGAACTCGGCGAAGTCGCCGCTTTGGACCAGATGCTCGCCCATTTTGCCGATCTCTACGCTTCCTTCGAAGTGGAACGGGAAGGGCTTCATAGTTCGGTCAATCCCGGGGATCCGGCGTTGGCGTCCTATTCCGGCTTTGCCGCGGCGACGGCGGGCCGGCTGGGCGGGATGGTGGAACAGGGCGGACCGGATGCGGAGACGGCCCGGGACGCGCTCCTGTTGTTGAACCGCCTGGCGGGGAGAAGGCCGAACCAATGAAACTGCTTTCATTACATCTCCGTAATTTCAAGGGCGTCGCCGACTCCCGGCTCTGTTTCAATCCGGACGGTATCACCCTCATCCACGGGCCGAACGAAGCCGGAAAATCCAGCCATGCCGAAGCGCTCAGCCTGGTCTTCAACCATAAAGCCTCGGCAAATACCCCGGTCACCCGGGACATCCGCCCCGTGCACCGCGACGCCAATCCCCAAATCAGCCTCGAAGCCCAGAGCGGTCCCTATCATTTCATTTATCATAAGGAGTTTAAACCCCGTTCCGGCTCGACTACCCTGGAAATCCTCGCTCCGCAGCGGGAAAACCTCACCGGCGACAAGGCCCACGAAAAGGTCAACGCCATTCTCGAGGAAACGTTGGACAAGCCGCTCTGGGACGCCCTCATCCTTCGGCAAGGCGACATGATCCGCCTTCCGGATCTCCAGGGGCGTTCCGCCCTGATGTCGGCCTTGGACCAGGCCGCCGGCGGAGCGGCCTTCGACGAACAGGCGGAGACCCTTTACGAGAAGGTCGCGGCGGCTTACGGCGCGTATTACACCCGGGACGATCGCGAAGGCGAGCGGCTCGCCGCCGCGGATAAACGTTGCCTCGAGGCGAAGGAGCGGGCGGACGCCTTCTGCGCGCGCCTCGGCGAAATGCAGAAGCGGGTCGAAAGGGCGGATTACCTGAAACGCCGCCTGACCGCCTTAAGCCTCAATATCCGCCAGGCGGAAAGCGATTTGGCGGAACAGCGTCGCCGGGCCGGCCTTGTCGAAGCGGCGAAGGACAATCTGCGCCGCCTGGAACTGGAACAGCAGGCGGCCGAAAGCCGCGCCGAAGCGGCAGGGCGGGCACGAAAGGAACGGGAGGAACACCTGGGGGAAACGGCGGGACTCCGCGAACGGCTGCAAGCCGCCCACCGGGAGGAGGAAGATTTATCGGCGGGGGAACGCGGCGGCGAACGGCGAATCGAGGCGGCGCGCCAGGCTTGGGAGGCGGCCAAGCAAAATGAAGCCGCGGCTGCCGCCCACCGGGACCGGTCCCGGCGGGACTTCGACCACGGCAATAATTGTCTCCACCTCGCCATGCTGCGGGAAAGGTCGGAGCGGATTGAGGCGGCCCGTAACGACCTCGCCCGGGCGGAACGGGAGCTTGCGGATAATCCAGTAACCGGCGAACGCCTGCGGGAAATCGAGGCGGCGGATTTGGAATTGACTAAACTATCGGCCCGTCTCGACGCCGCTTCTCCCCGGGTGTGGGTGAAGGGCTTGGCGGCGGCGGCGTTTCGGGCGGGGAACGAGGAGATTCCCCTGACGCCGGGGAGCGAGCGAACGTTCACCGTGCCGGAAGGGCTGACCCTGACCTTCCCCGGGCTGGCCGAGGTTCGCGTCGCCGCCGGCGGCGGTCAGGAAGAACTACGGCGGCAACACGGAGCTGTGGCGGAACGGCTGGCCGGACTCCTGGCGGAGGCGGGAGCCGAGGACGTCAAGGCGGCGTTTCGCCGTGGCGAAGCGCGGCGGCGGGCGGAGGAGGCCTTAAGGGAAAAGCGCGGGGTGATTGAGGAAAATCTGCGGGACATTGGCGAGGAGGATTTTTACGCCCGGCTTGCCCGTTTGCAACGGGAAGTGGCGGAATTCCCGGGCGAGGGAACGCCAGACCTCGACGCAGCCGAGATAGAGAAGGCACATTGGGAAACCGCCCATGCCGAGGCCTTGTCCGCCTTGCGGAGGACCGAGGCGGCCTACCACGAGGAAGCGAAGGGCGGCGCGGCCTTGGCGGCGGGTCGGCGCGAGGCGGCGGTGCGGCGGGAACTCCTCGCGAAGAGCGTGGAGTTGGCCGAGGCCAGGCTGGCGGCGGAGCGGGCGGGCGGCGGGGACGATGAAGTTGTCGCGCGGTCCGAGGCGGCGGCGGAGACCCTGGCGGCGGCGGCGGCGGACTTACGGGCGGGGAGGGAAGCGTTCGAGGCATTGGAGCCGGAGAAGGTGAAGGCGCTGGTGCGATCGTTGGCGGGATCCCTGGAGACGCTGGGGCGCGAGGTTGGCGGGATGGAGCGGGAATTGGCGGAATTGTCGGCTGAACTGCGGGTGCGGGAGGAGGAGGGTTTGTTCGAGGCGGCGCAGGCGGCGCAGCAGGAACTGGCCGAGACCGAAAGCCGGCGGCAACGCCTCCGCCAGGAAGCGCGGGCGGCGGGTTTATTATACCGGGTGATGGAGGAGGAGCGTAACCGCGCCAGGGGGGAGTACGCGGCGCCGTTGCGGGAGAAGGTGGAGGAATTGGGGAAATGGGTGTTCAACCCCAGTTTCCGGGTGGAATTGGACGGCGAGAGCCTGGCGATCCGCTCCCGCAGCCTCGACGGGGTGACGGTGCGGTTCGAGAATTTGAGCGGCGGGACGCGGGAACAGCTGTCGCTGATTTTCCGGGCCGCTTGCGCGATTCTGGTCTCGGGCGAAAAGGGGATGCCCCTGATTGTCGACGACGCCCTGGGCTATTGCGACGCGGAGCGTCTGCGGATTATGGGCGCGGTCCTGGCCAAGGCGGCGGAAGAGTGCCAGATCATCATCTTCACCTGCATGCCGGAGCGTTACAGCCAGATTGGCGCGGCGGAGGTCATTCATTTGTGACAGCAAGAATACCGGGGACACGAAATTTAATTGGCCAAACCGCCGGCCAATTAAACATCATGTCCCCGGTATTCCCCGGTATTCTTCTGCACACAAGGCGGCGGACATCTTGCGATGTCCGCCGCATTTTCATCAGTCGGTTCGGAACCGTCTTAGATGTACTGCAGAATGCTCAGCTGCATAATCTGCGTCGAGACCTGCATCGCCGCCTGGAAGGCGTTGGTGGAAGCCTGCATGCGGACCGCGTATTCGGCCAGGGCCTGGTCGTCCATCCCCACCCGCTTGATCCGCGTTTCGTCGTAGCGGACCAGGTCGTCGGCGTGGCGTTCCGAGAGCATCTCGAGACGCTGCTGGCGGGCGCCATTGAGGGCGCGGGCGTCGACGGTGCGCTGGACGTCGACCTGGACCCGGCCGAGGATGTTGTGGAGCGCTTCCTCGTCGTTGTGTTCCAGGGCCTGCATGACGTCGTTAATCGTGGCGAAGATGTTGTCTTCTCGCTTCTGCCCGGTGTTCCGGTTGGCGCCGGGGGTGATGCTGAAGCTGTCGCTCGCGCCGGCGGGGAGGTTGTTCGCGGCGACGTTAATGGTGCCGGCGATTTTGCGGTCTTCCGCCTTGGTCGGGATGTTGCCGTACTTGTCCACTTCGTAGAGGACGACTTTCCCGTCGACGACCGGAGCGTTGGGGTCGGACTTGGCGGTGACGGTCTTGTGGGACGAATCCTTGTAAAGGGTGACTTGCGGGCCGTTTTCACCGTTGGTAATCGTACCGTGGAAGGTGCCGGCGTAGTCGCAGTTCTGCCCGGGGACCGGGCTGTAGATGTCGATTTCCTGCATGACGGTGTGGGTGGAGCCGGCGTTACGCATGCCGCCCGGGTAGACGACGATGTCCGAGTTGTCGTAGAAAAGCTGTTCCCCCTGGGAACCGGTCTGCGGTTTCCCGTTATAGTAGTCGAAGTCGACCGAGCCGAAGACGCCGGAGTTGTTCCGTTCTTCCAGGACCAGGCCGGGCATGTAGCCGTTGATGTCGTAGCCGGAGTTGGCGACGAAGCCTTCCGAGACCAGCTTGGAGTTGTCGCGGTCTTCGAAGGGGAGTTTCATCTGCTCGGGGTCGGAGTAGACGCGGACGTAGTAGCCGGGTTCGAGGTCGTAGGTTTGGCCGTTGGCGCCTTCCAGGTGAATCTTGTGGTCGGGGGCGGCCGGGTTCGGCGGATAGTAGATGACTTCGCTGTAGACGTTACCCTGGCTGTCGGCGTTCTTACCCTTGATGAGGCCGGAAAGGTTCAGGCCGGAGAGCTGCTGGTTGACGTCGCCGAGCTGCTCGTAGCAGTCGGTGTCTTCCGAGACGGTCAGGTAGGCGCCGGCGAGGCTCGACTTGAACTCGATACCCTTGCCGTCGGAGGATACGCCGGCCCGAACGTAAATCCCGGCTTCCTCGACCGCGCGGTTGAAGTCTTCAAGGGTCGCGAAAGTGGCCCGGACGTCGTAGCCGGTGGTGTTCACCGACTTGACGGTCGGGTTACCGATGTCGAAGGGGTTCGGGGTGGTGACGCTCATGCCCATGTTCTGGGCCGGGAAACCGCCGTCCTTGTAGGAGCCGCGCGGAATCACCGTCCCCTTGGGGAGGGTGCCGGCGGCCGTGAGTTCCTGCCCCGCCATGATGACGGTGCCGGCGTTGATTTTGCCGGCCGAGACGGTCATGCCCTTCGGGAGGGTGACGTCGCGGTCCAGGGGGGTGCCGGCGGCGACGCGGCCGCCGTTGGGGAGAAGAATGTCCGAGTTGAAGACCTGCCCCTTCTTGAAGGTGGTGTCCTGGGAGAGGGTGAACTGGGGGTCGCCGAGGGCGAGGTCGGCCTTGAGTTCGGTGGCGCCGCCGAAAGTGACTTTGCCGTTCAGCGCGAGGTCGCCCTGGAGAGCGTAGGTGACGCTGGTGGGGTGGTCCTTGTCGGTGCCGAAATTTTCGCTGTCCTGGAACTTCGTGCCGGCGGGAAGCTCGAGGTAGACCGAGCCGCCGACGCCTTCGAAGCCGGGCTCGGCGATGAACTGGACGCGGCCGGATACGGCGCCGCCGAGGCCCTGGGCCGGGTCGAAGCCTTGCGGCAGGGCGATGGAGCCGGTGGCGATGAGGGCGGCCGGGACGTTGTCGTAGGCGGGGCGCGAGAGTTCGACGACGAAGCGATTGTTCTGCCCGTCGTAACGGTAGTTTACCGACACGTCGCCGTCGAGGTCGGTCGAGGGGACGTGGTTCAGGTCGAAGCCGGAGGCCGGGGGCTTGTCGAGGCCGGTCAGGTTCCAGCCGGAGGCGATGCCGAGGACGTCCTTCGAGATCCCGTTTTCCGTTTCTTCGACAAAGGCCGGAACGTGGACGCTCGCCGAGAAGTTGTCGGGAGTGCTGACTTTCAGGCTGATGTTCGCGGTGCCGACGGACGGCGAGAGGACGATGCCGACGGTGCCGGAGAGGCCGGAGCCGTTGGCGGGTTCGAGGTTGACGGTGCCGCCGGAGGAGCTTTGGCTGTAGGTACCGGTGGCGACCTTGTCGGAAGGCCGGGCTTTGTCGAGGGGCTGGGTGTAGAACTCGAGGCTGATGTTCGGCTTGTCGGGGGTGCCGTTGTTGACCGCCTTGACGTAGAGTTCGCCGTTCTTGCCGGTGTTTTCGCCGATGGAGACGCCGGTGAGGTTCCAGGCGCTGAAGACGTTGTTGACGTCGGCGCTGGTTTCCTGGACCACGACCGAGGTGTCCTTCGAACCGTTGGTGAAGGTGTAGACCGAATCGTTGTAGCCGTCGAGGTCGGCGAGGAGCGTCCCGGAAGAGAGCTTCGGGTTGAGGTCGGCGCCGTTCAGTTTGCCGCCGAGAATCTTGTCGGCAGCGTTATTGTTGGCGGTGCCCTTGATGCCGAGGCCGGTGGCGACTTTGTTCCCGGCGAAGTCGTCGACGTGCATGGGGGCGTAGGCGCCGGTGGTGCCGTAGATGGTGTTGGGCTTATCGAAAACGGTGACGGTGCCGGCGGCGCGCTTCCCCGAGCCGTCGTCGGCGACGCCGTATTGGCCGGCCTGGTAGCCGTTGGTTCCGGAATAGGAGAGGCCGTGACGCTTCTCGAGGGCGGAGGCTTCGGGGAGCGCCTCGCCGAGATCGATTTCCTGCAGGCTGAGGCCGTTACCCTCGGCGTTCAGGCTCACCTTGACGTAGCGGTCCTGGAGGTCGTGCCAGTCGAGGCTCTTCTGGTCGAGCCAGGGGGCGTCGGAAGTGAGGTTGCGGCTGGCCGAAAGGGTGGCTTCCTCGATGGCGTCCTTGACGTCTTCGAGGGTGTCGCACTTCGAGAGATCGACTTCGAGGCCGTTGGGGTAAGACGAATAGGAGATGATGACCTTCCCCTTGGGAATGCCCTGGCCGCCGTTCAGGTCCGACAGTTTGCTGGAATGGTCGGTCGTCAGGTTGACGCCGGGGTTCATGTCCTTGGAGGAAATGGTGGTTTCGAGGTTGCCGAAGATGTCGGTGCCGGTCATGTTGATGGGGACATTGAGGCCGTTGTCGACCAGCAGGTTGATGCGGTCGGAGTTGCCGGTGTAATTGACGTAGGTTCCGACCGTGGTGAAGGGGGCGGAGGTGGATTGGGTGCCGCCGAAGACAAAGCGGGTGCCGTCGTTCTGGTTGCCGTCGGCGACCAGCGACTGGAGGATTTGGTTCATCTCCTGCGCGTTTTCGGCACGGGTGATGGAGGTGGCGGTGGCGTTGGCGGCGCCGACGACCAGCTTGGAAATCTTGTCGGCCTGGTTCTTCATGGCTTCGAGGAGGCCGTCGGTGTACTTCATGTTGGGGATGCCGGTGGTCTTGATGGAGGTGTTGTATTGCTGGATCTTGGCCATGACGCCGGTCAACTTGATGCCGACGTTGGCGGAGAGGGGGTTGTCGTCGATTTCCAGGACCTGCTGGTAGGCGCCGATCTGCGAAGTGACCTTCGAGAGATTGGAGAAGTTCCTCTGCATGTAGAGGACGGAATTGGTGTTGGTCATCTTGTTGGTCGAGCGGATCATGTCAGGCCTCCTTGTCTGGCGTTCCCTCGTTCTCTTCTTGCTGGCAAGAGGGGAATCCTTTAGACCAAAATGTGATGCAAACAGGATGCCGTTTTTTTCGGAGAGAGGAATGGATGGAGTTAACTCTTTGAAAAAACATGAGTTAGGTTAACAATAACCTTATCTCAATTCGTTTCGGAAAAATAGCTTCGGACTTCGGCGGCGATTTCTGCAGGGAAAAGGAAAAAAATGCCGGAAATACGGGGCACTTAGAGCAATTGTTTTATACCTCCAAAGCAAGGGCACAACGTGTCCCCGAATGGCAAAGTGTCTCAGGTTTATGCAATAGTCAGATCGAAACCATCAATCCCTACCGAACGTCCCCGGATATGGTGAAATGGCGTCGCATGTTCACGGTTACGAAATACGCTACGCATAAACCCCGATCTTTGCCTTTTTCCATGTTGCCGAATCACCGGTTTTGTGTATCATTCCCCTGATAACACCCATCGGGAAGTAAAACAATAATCCACTGCCACCCCCAGATTTTTAACGTAGCGACCTGCGGACCAACTTTCATGCCCACCGCCGCCTTCGTATCTTTCGTCCTCCTCACCGCCTTCACCCCGGGGCCGAACAATGTCCTTTGCATGTCCACCGCCATTCAGCACGGATTCCGCAAGACCCTGCCCCTCTGCGCCGGCATGCTCGCCGGGTTCTTCCTGGTCATGTCCTTCTGCACCCTCGCCACGGGTTTTCTCTATAAATCGCTACCCAGCGTAGAACCCGCACTCAGGGTGATCGGCGCCGCCTACATTCTCCACCTCGCCTACGCCATCTACCGGTCCAAAGCAAACCCCGACGCCAACCGCAACGGGAACGGCAACGACTCGGCCGCCTCCCGCCCCGACCAGCCGGAAAACCGGCCCATCGGCTTCGTCAGCGGCATGCTCCTGCAATGCGTCAACGCCAAATACATCTTCTACTGCCTCGCCGCCCTCTCCACTTTCGTGCTCCCGCATTACTCCTCCCTGTCGATAATCGCCTGTTTCGGGCTCCTCCTCATCGCCGCCACCTCAATGTCCAACCTGCTCTGGGCTTTTTTCGGTTCCGCCTTCCAAAACGTCTTCACCCGCCACGCCAAAGCCCTGAACGCGGTCATGGCGCTCATGCTGGTCTACTGCGCGGCGGCGCTCTTGCTGTGAAGCTTACCGCCCAAGGAGTTGTGCCCCATGCTCGAAGCCCTGAAAACCATCCTGAACCAGCTTGACGCCTTCGTCTACGTCACCGATTTGGATACTAACGAAATCCTCTTCGTCAACCGGAAAATGCAGGAAACGTTCGGGCACGACTGCAATGTCGTCGGCACCATCTGCTACCAAACCATCCAGAAAGGTATCGACAAACGCTGCTCCTTCTGCCCCATTCACCAGCTTGAAATCGCCCCCGACGTCCCCGTGGTCTGGGAAACGCAAAACACCCTCAACCGGCGCTACTACAAAAACACCGATTCCATCATCGAATGGACCGACGGCAGAAAAGCCCATCTCCAATATTCCATCGACATCACCGACATCAAGTACTCGCAACGCGAAGCCGCCACTTCCAACGAAATCCTCAAAAATATCCTGAACGGCATGGCCGCCTACATCTACGTCTCCGACATGCGGACCGACGAAATCCTCTTCATCAACACCTCGATGCGCGAAGCCTTCGGACTCTCGGAGGACGTCGTCGGGAAAATCTGCTGGCAGGTCCTGCAGCAAGGCTTCACCGAACGCTGCTCCTTCTGCCCCAATTTCAAACTGGAAAAGGACCCCTCAGCCGAGGTCGTCTGGGAGGAACACAACACCCTCACCCACCGCCACTACAAAAACGTCGACTCGGTCATCAGCTGGACCGACGGCCGCCTGGTGCACATGCAGCACTCCACCGACATCACCGACCTCAAAACCGCCATCGAAGCCGCCGAAAGCGCCAGCCGCTCCAAAAGCCAGTTCCTCTCCAACATGTCCCACGAAATCCGCACCCCCATGAACGCCATCCTCGGGATGACCGACATTCTCCTGAACGACAACCTCAGCGAACGCCAGCGCCGCTACCTGCACGACATCAACGTCTCCGCCAATTCCCTACTCGGCATCATCAACGACATCCTCGACTTCTCCAAAATCGAGGCGGGAAAACTCGAACTCGTCCCCGTCGACTACTCCCTGATGGAACTCCTCGACAACCTCGACTCCATCTTCGCCTTCGCCGCCGAACAGAAAGGCCTCGCCTTCTACCTGGACATCCAGGACAAACTCCCCGCCTTCCTCTTCGGCGACGACATCCGCCTCCGCCAGGCCCTCGTCAACGTCATCGGCAACGCCATCAAATTCACCAAACAAGGCGGCGTCACCCTGGCGGTAAACATCGATCCCACCCACCTGCAATTCCACGTCGCCGACACCGGCATCGGCATCAAGCCGGAGGAACTCAAGAATATCTTCGAGGAATTCGGCCAGCTCGACGCCCGCAACAACCGGAACATCACCGGCACCGGCCTCGGCCTCTCCATCACCTCCTCCCTGGTCCACCTCATGGGTGGAACCATAACCGTCGAAAGCGTTTACGGTCAAGGCACCACCTTTCACCTCAACCTCCCCTACCAGCTCGGCAGCGAAGCCAGAGCCAAGGAAAGCCCCACCCGCGCCTTCGCCTGCATCGAGGCCCCGGACGCCAAAATCCTGGTCGTCGACGACAACGAAATCAACCTCAACGTCGCCACCGGCATTCTCGGCATGGCGAACATCAAATGCGACACCGCCAGCAGCGGCTGGGAAGCCATCCGCAAAATCGACAGCGAAGGCAAGCATTACGACATCGTCTTCATGGACCACATGATGCCGGAAATGGACGGCGTGGAGACAACCCGCGTCCTCAGGGAAACGCACCCGCCGGAGGAACTGGTCATCATCGCCCTCACCGCCAACGCCGTCGGAGGAACCAAGGATCTCCTCATCGCCTCGGGCATGAACGACTTCCTCTCCAAACCCATCGACAACAAACATCTCACCTATATCCTCCGCAAATGGCTCCCGCCCGGGATAGTCCGGCTAAAGAAATCCACGCCGTCCGCATCTTCGGCAGCACCCGATTCGCCCGCATCCTCCGCCGCTACCGCCCCGGGAAAACCGAAGTCCCCCCTCTTCGACCGCCTCCGGCGCATCGAAGGCATGGACGTCGACGCCGCCCTCAAATGCCTGAGCGGCATGGAGGAAATCTACGCCAGTTCCCTCGCCCTCCTGATCCGGCGGCTCCCCGAGTCCCTGGAGCGTCTCGACGCCTTCCTCGCCGGCGGCGACATAAAAGGCTTCGCCATCGAAGTCCATGGTTTGAAGGGATCCCTGCGGGCCATCGGCGCCGTCGCCCTGGGCGAAGTCAGCGAGGAGCTGGAGATGGCAGCCAAGGACAACCAGCTGGAATCCTGCGTGGAAAACCTCCCGGACTACCTGGCCGCGGTCAGGTCGCTCCTGAACAAGCTCTCCGCCGCCCAGGAGGAAGCGGCGGCGGAGACGGCGGGGGAGACCTCGCCTCCACCAGCCGCCGCCAAGGGCGAGGCGGGGGAACTGCGGGAAAAATTGGCGGAGGTCAGGGGGCTTCTGGACTCGTTCGAGTCCGACGCGGCGCTGGAATTGCTGGCGATAGTCCGGAGGAAGGATTACGGCGGGGATTTGAACGAAATGCTGAAACAGGTCTGCGGCAAAATCGAGGCTTTCGACTACGACGGCGCCATGGCGCTGATTGACGCCTTGCCGACAGGGTGAAGGCGGTTCGTTACGCGTCCTCCCGGGAATTGATGAACCGGGCCAGGAAGGCGTAGCGGCTGGCGACGTTGAACTTGTCGAGGATGTTCTTGACGTGGTAGTTCACGGTGTTTTCGGAAATGCCCAGGCGCTGTGAAATGCCGCGGGTGGTGCGGCCGCCGAGAAGCTCCTTGGCGATTTCCCGCTCCCGGGGGGTCAGGGCGGCGGAGTCGAGGTAATTGGTGAAGGCCCTAGGCAAATCGACCGAAGTCAGGGGCCAGGCGGTCTCGGAATCCAGGGCCGGGTAGGGAAGGCCGGGCTGGCTTTCCCCCATCTTTTCGCCTGTCTCTTCGCCGGCACCCGGCGCCTCGAGGAGCGGGGCGAAGGTGCCCGGGGAATAGATGGGCGCGGCACCGGGGAAGGGAATTTCCTCCGCCGCCGCCGGCGGGCGGTGCGCCAGGTTTATTTGCTGGGGGGGCTGGGGGTGCGACTCTTCCGCAATGCCGATTTTCTCGATGTGCCAAGCCCGGTAAATCAGGAAATAGTAGAGACCAGCCAGCACGGTGGTGGTGAGGACCTTGGTGCCGGCGGTAAGGACGGGATAAAAGTCGAGCAAGTTTTCAAAATACGGGGAGACGATTCTGATGCCGAATAGAAAGCCGGTATAGGCGGCGGCCTCGACGGCGTTGGTAACCAGTCCGGACATAGCCACCGCCATCACCATGAAGATGAGCGCCTGGCAGACGGAACAGAAGGTGTGCAGGGCGGTAAACAGCCAGGATTCGTGGCCAATCACATTCAGGGACGGCGCCATCAGGAAAAACACCCCGCAACAGGCGAAAATGCTCGGCACCCATACGTCCGGATCCCTGTCGACCAACCAACCAACCAGGGGGCAAAATATCGACAAGGCCATGGGAAGCGGCCACCAGGAGGAGGGATTCGGGACATTGAACAGAGGCAGGAGAATGGAGTCGAGCACGCCGTTCATGAGGATCAGGGTGACGTAGGCCAGCATCAGGTAGATTTTGCGGTACGGTTGCCGCCGCTGGGCGCTGCCGCTTTCAGAAAAAAAGGGCTGGTAGTTATCCGAATGCCGGAGGGTAAGGGCGTAGAAAATCACAACCGCCATCAGGAAATTCACCGCGGTATAAAAACCGAGGACTATTTCCCCGCTGCCTGCCGGGTCGGCGAGGTAGTACTGTTTAAATAGGGCGCTCAGCTGTTTACCGACCAAAACCCCGCCACCGCAATATATTCCCAGCCACAAGGTCCGCCGCCGGGCGGAAAGATTCCCGAACATCACCAGGAACGATCCGGTGACCATGAAGCCGTATGACACGCAAACCGCCAAACATAGAGCCTGGTTTTGTTCCCAGCCGTCGTTGTCGAAGAGGAATGCAAACGCCGGCAGTAGAAACACCGCCGCCAGCGGCGTTACGCGGAGGAAACCGCCCAGGCTGGGGAGAAGGGCGCGTCCTTCGTGGAAGAGGCGGAGCATTCCCGGCAGTAGAAACCCCGCGGCGATGCTGGCAAGGTGCACGCAGGTCATGGTGGAAAGGTGGCAGGAGAAGGGTTGACGCAGTTGAATGAGCATGCAGGAGCGCACGGAATGCAGGGCAAAGCTGAATACCAGGAAAGGTAGGATGGCGGCTAGTAGAATCGGGCATCTGGCCTGCATTTTTCAATCTTCCGGACTGTTTACAGCGGCGTAGAAGGTTGTGGGCGACAAAACACCCCCCGGCAGGGATGTCGGTCGGCATTCGGGATCGGTGTGTTTGCGTTAAGGGATAAGGGGAATTTCGGGAAGATCGTCTGATTCGGGAGTCAGTGACTCTTTTTTCAGGTCGGAATAGACGGGCGGTTTGTGTTGGGTATCGTTATAGTCGTCCCGTAAGCAACCGAGAATCTTTTTGAAATTTTCGTTGGCTAGCCGGTAAAACACCTGGGTGCCTTTCCGGCGGGTGGAGACGATGCCGGCCCGCCGCATCTGGGTAAGGTGCTGGGAAACCAGGGGCTGATTCTCGCCGCAAACGCCGGCGATGTCGCCGACCTTGACTTCCTCCTGTTTTTCCAGGGTCTCGGCAATCCTGAGTCGCAAGGGGTGGCTGATCGCCTTAAGTTTATCCGAAACATCGGCAAGGTAAGCGCTAGGCAATTGGTTTTCGTCGCTGGCCATATATCATCTCGCTCATGGCATCTGCAGGTATATACTAATATCACAATATATTAAAAATACAATATTAGCTGTAGTTACTATAGTCTTACAATTCGCCATTGTCAAATAAAAAAATACATTTCTTGGCCTGAAATTTCCGCAATAATACCCACAAACGTTGGGTAATTTTATGGGAATTCGGGGACACGTAACGCAATTGCCGCACCCCGCCAACACAATTGCGCAACAAGTCCCCGAATCCAATGACAACCTACCGGAATTCCCTTAATTCCCTGCCGCCGCCTGGCAAGCGGTTACCGCCACGGTGTCGACGATATCTTCCCATTTGCAGCCGCGGGAAAGGTCGTTTACCGGTTTGGCCATCCCGGCCATGACCGGGCCGATGGCGGTGGCGCCGGCGAGGCGTTCGACCAGCTTGTAGCCGATGTTGGCGGCGTCGAGGTCGGGGAAGATGAGGCAGTTGGCCCGGCCGGGGATTTTCGAGCCGGGCGCCTTTTGCGCCCCGACCTTTTGGATTAGGGCGGCGTCGGCCTGGAATTCGCCGTCCATTTCGAGTTCCGGCGCTTTTTCCTTGGCCAGTTTCAAGCCGGCGACGACCCGGTCGATTTCCGGGTGTTTGGCCGAGCCTTTCGTCGAGTGGGAGAGGAAGGCGATGACCGGTTCCGAGCCCATCATGGCTTTCCAGGAGTGGGCGGTGTTGATGGCGATATCGGCCAGTTGTTCAACGCTGGGCGTTTGCACCAGGGCGGTGTCGGCGAAGAACATGACCGGCTGGGTGGGGAAATAGGGGCTGGACTCGGGGAGGACCATCATGAAGAAGGCGGAGATGGTGTTGATGCCTTTTTTCGCCTTTATGACCTGGAGGGCGGGACGGAGGGTGTCGGCGGTGGAGTGAACGGCGCCGGAGACGTAACCGTCGACCTCGCCAAGTTTCACCAGCATGGCCGCGTACATGATATTATCTTCGAGGGCTTTTTTCGCTTCGTCGTGGGTCATGCCTTTGGCTTTGCGGAGCTCCAGGAGCGTGTCGACGATTTGGTTGTACTGCGGGTCGCGGGCCGGGTCGCGGATGATGGCTTTGGAAAGATCGGCGCCGACTTCTTTCGCCTTGGCGTTAATTTTGTCGGTGGCGCCGATAAGGACGATTGGTCCGAAGCCGAGCCGTCCACAGGCGGCGGCGGCATGCAGAGTACGTTCATCCATGGCTTCCGGCAGGCAGATGCGTTTCTGAAATTTGACCGCTTTGGCGCGGAGTTCGTCGATAATGCCCATGCGTGATCCCTTCGTTTTATATGAAAAAGTTGGCGATAACGTTTAGCGCCGCAAACCCCGTATTGTAACCTGTCTTTTCCAATCGGCAAGGAAAATTGGTGGAGGGGGACATACTGAAGGCGGCAGGAAAATTTCGAATATGTACCGAAAGGTACAGTTTTATATTTTTTATCGGTAACAACCAGCCGGGGCAAACAACTAAGCAGGCGTAAGGGGAAACGGAAAACCCCGCTTAACCGTTCCGACCGGGAGAAAAGCAAATGCGTACCATACAATCCCTTATTCTTGCCGCCGCCTGCACCGTTTTTCCCCTGGCCGCGCCGGCCCTGGAAGCGACCGATATCATCCAGTTGCTCCGCAACGGCATCCAGGAACAGGTTATCGCCAACATGGTTCAGCAGAACCCGCTGCCCCAGCCGTTAAGCATGAACGACGTCCTGGTATTGCAGGCCGCCGGCGCGGGCGGGGAGCTCCTGGAGTTCCTGACCCGTCCGGAGGCGTCCGCCCCCGGTTACGAGACCGCCTTGACCCAGCCCTATGCGCAGGCTGCCCCAACCTACCCCGCAGCGGCTCCGGAAGTGGGGTATCCGCCGCTGGAGGTCGGGAACGGCCCGGTGGTCAGCGAAACGCTGTGCGAAAGCGACTGCGTGGCCGGGAACCTTTACGAGAACGGTTACGAAATCGGCTATCCGCAGGAAATGCTGGCGGTCGATTCGCTGGCGGGCTGTGAAACGCCGGTCTACATGCAAATGCCGGCCTATTACGACACGGCGCCGGAGTATATCGTCACCGCTTCGCCGCTGGCCTATGCCTCCCCGAATTATTCGATTTATGAAACGCTTTATTATCCTGGATATTATGAAACATTGCCTTACTATGGCGGATATAATTACTACGGCGGTTTTTCCCCCTCCTTCGCCTACGATTGGATTTACGGCAACCGGTATAACCGCTACGCCTGGGGCTACGATCGCTGGCGCGACAAGTCCCCGTGGTGGAACGGCGGCTGGTGGAACCACAATCGCTGGGGGAATAACGACCGTTACTGGCGCGACCGCCGCTACTATGGTTCCGAAGGACGGCGGGATTATCCGCGCAGCCGGGATTTAAGCCATATTCTCGACACCGGCCGCAATTGGAACGGCGACCGCAATTGGAGCGGGAGTCGCAATCGCTCCGGCGACCGCGAAATAAGCCGCAACCGCTCCGGCAATATCGGCCGGACTTGGGAGCAATCCCGGCAACGCAGCACAGCCGACCGGAATTTCCTGACCACCGGCCTGGTTCGTCCCGGCGGGAAACCCGGCGACCGGCAGGCGAGCGGCGGCTTACGGCCGGGCGGCGTCACCACCCGGACCGAGACCGCGAACCGGACGGCCTGGTCGAGGGACGGAGCCTCCCGTAACCTCAGATTCGGCGGGGCGGAAAGGCGGAGCGGGAGCTTTACCCGCGAGGGCGGCATAACCCGCGAAGGCGGTATTACCCGTGAACGGATCGCTTCCACCCCGGAGCGTAGCCCGCGCCGGTCGGAAAGCCTGGGCCAACCTCAGGTCGCGGTTACTCCGCAGCCGGTGGAACGGCAGCGAATCAGCCCTTCCCTGATTCAACGCCGGCCGGCCGGCCCCACCGAAACGCCCACGGAACGGCGGGTGACCAGACCGTCCGGCACCAGGGAAAGATTGGGCGAGACGCCGGGAACGGCCTCCCGCTGGCAGAACCGGGTTCAACCCGAAACGCAGCTGCGGCAGAACCGCATTCAGCCCCCAACGGTACAGCGGCAGGGCGCAACTCCCGTGGTTGTCCCGCAGCAGCCGGCGGCAAGGCAAGCGAAGCCGGTTCAACCGCAGCAGATGTCTTTGGGCGGATTTTCAGGTCAGCGTCAGCCGCAGGTGAATCGCCAGGAGCCCCGGGTCAATCGTCCCCAGGTGCAGCGTCAGGCGCTGGTCAATCCGCCGGCTCAGGTGAACCGCCCCATGCAGGTTCAGCGTCCGGCACCAGTGCAGCGTCCGGCACCAGTGCAGCGTCAGGCGCAGGTTAATCCGCCGGCTCAGGCAAGCCGTCAGACCCAGGTGCAGCGTCCGGGCCAGGCCAACGGTCCGATCCAGATGCAACAGCGCCTCGGCGCTCCCGCCGGGCGGCAGGGCGGGGCGGCCCAGGTCGGGCGTCAGGCGCCGGCGCGGCAAAATAAGCCCCGCCCCGCGGCAAAGGCGGAGGAGACGGTGCAGGCGAAGGACGCAACCCGGTGGCAGGGATCGCGGTCGCGGTAGGAGGGTCGAGTGGAGGTCGGCATTAGCACCGGTCAAACCGCCTAATGGCGATTTAGTAAAATCAAAAACCCCTGAAATTCAGGCAAAAATGATTTTTACAAAGTGGCGATTGGCGGTGTAATCGCCACTTTGCAAAACTTCAGGTATAACTTCAGCTCCAAGAAATTCCCCATTCCCGGGCCTAATGGACCCAAGAAAGGAAAACCCAATGTTCCGTCGCCACACGCCAGTGAAAATCGCCGGCCTCGCCTTCTGCATGATGGCAGCGGCCTGCCTCGCGCCTGCGCTCGATTTCAGCGATGTGCAGAATCTCCTCAAAAACCAGGTCCCGGAACCGGTCATCATCAACATGACGCGTAGCGATGCGAACCTGGCCATCACCCAGGAACAGGCCAACCAACTCCGCAGCCTGGGCGCTTCGGAAAACCTGATCCGCGCCATCCGCCCCGCCAATCCAGGCGCGGCCGGTGCAGCCGGTTCGGCCAGCCAGGCCGGAACGGCAACTTATGGCCAACCAGCCTACGGACCATCAGGGGGAGGCAGCCCGGACGGCTACGAAATGCTCTATGAACAGCCGCCCATGGATTATCAACAAGCCGAATCCGCCTATGCGCAAGAGAGCGGCGCGGCAGCCTACGGTAACGCCCCGCAAAGCGTCAAACCGCCCGCGGCAGCCCAGCCCTACCAACAACCGGGCAGCGCCGCGAACTATGCCCAACCTTACGCCGGAGCGAGTGTGGCCGGAACAACCGCGACCACGCCCACGACCACTTATGCCGCCCCGCCCGCCGCCGGTGTTTCCAGTTCCAGCGTCCCCACCGGTCCGGTTTATTACGACCCCAACATTTATTATCCGGATGGTACGGTAGTTAGCCCAGGCGCTTCGACAGTTTATTACGAGAGCACACCCGGCTATGTGGTAACCTCTCCCCCGGCGGTGGTTACCACCACCCCGACCTATGTCTACCCGGAGTATTACTATGACACCAGTCCCTCTTGGGGGTTCAGCATTGGTTGGGGAAGCGGTTGGGACAGAAGCCCGCGTTATTACGGCGGCTATCGCGGCGGCCATCGCCCGCCCCCGCCGCCCCGCTGGCACGGCGGCGGCCGCGACCACCGGCCGGGTCCTCCGCCGCGCCCGGCCCCGAACCCGACTCCCTATGGCCACAAGCGTTAGAGCCCGGTCGCTTCCCCATGTTTTGTCCGAACAATTTTTCGGCCTGGCCGCTATTTGCGGGAGGCGTCTTCCCGCAGCCAGACCAGGTTTTGGTGAATCACTCCAGAACCGCAACCGATAGCCTAAAGGAACGAGAAAATGATGAAACAGGTTAATCCCGGCAAAGCCGTAAAAGGCTTGGCCGCCATGGCGGTAGCGCTGTTGTTCGCCGTGGGGTGGGCGGCTCCAGCCGCAGCGGAGGACGGCCAGGTGCTGACCCTTAGCGACCTCGACCCCGGCACGGTCGCGAGCCTGCCCCGGCCCTCGAATTTGAGCGCGTCGCCGCAGGTGGTTTATTCCGGGGGAAGCGAATCCTCCGGCTCCACGGTTGTTTCCTCCACCGGCAGCTATCCTTCGGCGACGAGTTATGGAACGGCGGGCAGCTATCCGGCGCCGGCAGCCAGCGGATTGGTGGTGCAGGATCCGACGATTTACTGCCGGGCCAGCGACGGCAGCCTGTACCCTTGTCCCACCCAACCGACCACGGTTACCGGCGGCGATTCGGGGGTGGTGTATTCGGAGCCTTACGCGAGTTACCCGTCGACCGGCGGCACGGTGGTTTACGACACCGGCAGCTACGCCGCCCCCGAAACCACGGTTTACTACGACAGCAGTCCGAGCGTGGTGTACTATGACGATAGTTACGACAATTCCTGGCCGGTGGGCTTTGGCCTGAGTTGGTTCGGCGGCTACGGCGGTTGGGATGACGGTTGGGGTTGGCGCGGCGGTTACCGCCCTTATCACCGCCCCCCGCCCCCTCCTCCTCCCCCGCATCGTCGCCCGGATTGGCGGCGTCCGGATTGGCGTGGGCAGCATGACGGCATCCGTCCGGGTCGACCCGACGGCATCCACCGTTCTCCGCGTCCGGGTGGCGATTTCCATCCCGGCCGTTCCCCGGCCGGTGTTCCGAGGATTGAACGCGGTTCCCGCCCGCGTTTTGATGGCGGCCAAAGTTTTCGTCCCTCGCGTTCGGGTGGTGACAAGAAGATCTTCCCGCGGCAGCGCGGCGGCGGCGGCGGTGGTCATGGCAGGCGAAACTGAGTGCCGGGGAGGAAATAGACCAAGTCGGGCAAGATTAGTTTGACAAATGCGAGTTATAGGCTATAATTTTAGCTTCGAATTATGTGCCAAGCGCCCTGCTCGCCGGCGATTTGAGTTGAGAGTGTAGCGAAGATTTTGGATGCGGTGTTGTTTGTGACTTCGTTTGCGGTGTTGTTTGTGACGTCGTTTGCGATGTTGATTGCGATGTTGATGCCGTTTTTTGGCGCAGCAAGATTATTGAGTCCCGCATTTTCCACACCCTGGTAGCCCAATGGATAAGGCGACAGCCTCCGGAGCTGTAGATAGGGGTTCGATTCCCTTCCGGGGTGCCAACACTTCAACCCCCTGTAAACCGTTATGGTGCAGGGGGTTATTTAATTCTCGGGCGAAAAAAACCTTCCCTTTTAACGCACCTTTCTCGTCTCTATAAGTCCAAATATTAGCTAATAAGTCCGTATTGTTCCTGTCAGTACACCTGACAGAAAAATTGCGCGGAGAATTTTGGGCTGTAGACGGAATGGGGGTAAGGCTGTAAGAGGCTGTAGACAGGTCGCTCGGCCTGTCAGGATTTTCCAACCTGTCAGATTCTTCCAGACTGTCTGATTTATTTGTGTTGCTGACAGGTGCGGATGAAAAAATCGTCGGGACTTTTGCCACCGCCTCAATCTGGTTTTCAAGATCGACGTGAGTATACCGCTTCATAGTCAGTTCAATGTCCGAGTGCCGCGCCAACGCCTGGGCGACCCTGGGATGGACTCCCGCCTGGGCCAACACGGTAATATAGGAATGCCGCAAGGCATGGAAATCCGCCACCCTTCCCATTTCATCCACATATGGAATCCCCACCGCCTCAAGGTCGTATTGCATCCACCTTGCGCCACGGTCACTTTTGGGCATGGGCAAAGCAGGGTCCATCGGCTCACCCGGATTGGCTTCGAAGTATTCTGCCAAAATATCGCCTATTTCCTGCGACAGCGGAATGGTGGCATCCTTGTCGTTTTTGGCGACTTTGGCTTTGACCGTGACGGTAGCCGGAGTGGTGGTGAAATTGAAGCTGGAACGGTGTAGTTTTTTTAATTCACCCCACCGCAAGCCAGAGCCAATCGCCGCCAAATATACAATCGCTCGTTTGGGACCGCTGGTTTTCCAGAGGACTTTCGTCGAGGCCATCGCGCCGGTAATAAATAGGTTGATTTCCTCGATAGGCAAGGCGCGGCGGTCCACTCGAATATCAACCGCCTCATTTAGTTTCGAAAGTCGGGACAGCGGGTGTTGCGTTGAGTACCCTGCCTTATTCATCCAGGCGCAGAACGCTTTACCGCTCGATAGGTAGCTGTTTGAAGTGCGGTTGCTCATACCGTTTTCGCGGCTGTCGGCCAGCCAGTTTTGCACCTTTTCGGCGTCGATGTGCGACCAATAAGTAAAATTACACTCGACAAATATTTTTTTCACACGGGCAACGGTTTCGGCGATATGTCTGTCAGAGGATTGTTTCGCCTTCAAATGCTTTTCCCAACCATCAATATGTTCGGTCAATGTCCGACCCGCCGCCGCCCGTTGGCCAGTGATAATTCCCCATACGCCAAGACGCTCACGAACTTCCGGCGGACACGATTCAAGAAATTTGTTTAAATCCTGATCCGGCTCCATGCCAGCTAACCGCAAATCGACCAGCCGTTTCAACTGACGTTCCAACTCCAAAGACGCCGCCCGGTCGGTGAAAGCAGTAATGCGCCGCTCAACATTCTCATGATCGCGGAACTCAATCGTGAATTTGTTGGTTGCCTTGTTTTTTCCACCTTTACCAACGTATTTTCTCTTGAAGATAGACATTTCTAGTCCTCCTTTATGAAGGCCAATATAAGGCAGAGAAGTGGAAAAATCAATCCAAATGCAATGTTATCATAGATATTTGTTGTGGCACATATTGTTGCGGTGCGAGCGTTTAAACAGTGTCAATCAATGAAGGTTTTCACCAGAACAAAGATTGACAACCACCACACCCGTAAGGATCATCACGATCCCGGCTATGGTCCAAAGGTTCAGGCTTTGGCCGAACACCACAGTGCCAATAACAGCAATCAGGACAATACCTATACCTGCCCAAAGAGCATAAGCCACGCCGACGGAGATAGTGTGCATGGCCAGCGACAAAAAATAGAAAGTCACGCCATAGGCCAACACTGCCGCAAGCGAGGGGTATAGCCGTGAAAACCCAGCGGAAGCCTTGAGCGCACTGGTTCCACCGACTTCGCCCAAGATAGCGATAATCAAAAAAAGATAGTTCTGCATGAAATATCCTTCCGTAGTGTCAGGTAAGATTTAATGTTGATGGCCCGATTTTCCATCGCCTTCCACCTCTGTTTCGAATAGCTTGCTAAATAAGACAGTTCCATCAACCAGTTGTTTGCATATCGTTGGCCCCATTTTGTGCATTGCGCGGTATTCGGTTTGGTGTAAGTTTTCCAGTATGGATTGCGAAAATGCCTTCCCGGCTTCTGTCAGTTGTATTTTTTTCTCCCGTTTGTCGTCGCTCTCCTCCAAAAAAATAACATACCCTTTCTGCCGGAAGTCAGACAAAATGTTGCATACGGTTGTTTTAGGCAGCATCCATTTTTCGCAGATGTCTTTTTGCGTGCAGCTTTCTGTTCCCTCCATTGCATACAACACCATTAGTGAATTGTAGTTTAGTCCATGCTTTCGCGCCAATTTTCCGTAGAGGGACATGGTCTTGCTTGTAGCAACTGTGATGGCTTCACTCTGTTTACAAATCAATTTGGCCATGATGATCTCCACTAGTATTAGTTCCGATTGGAACTAATATATAGTTCCTATTGGAACTAATGTCAAGGAAAATTTTCCCTGTGGTTCACGCAAAAACCCCGGCTTTACAGGCCGGGGTTTTTGCTTTGCTCAACAAATGCGTAAGGAATCGGTTAATAGGTGGTATCTCCCGCATTGCCTCCGAAACGGCTTACCAATAATTTCTAGCCAGGTCTTTTCATCTCTGTTTTGTCAACGACCGGAAAAATGGCCGGTACTTTAGCCAATGCCTCGACCTGGCTCTCTAGGTTGACATGCGTGTACCGCTTCATGGTCAGTTCGATACTGGAATGTCTAGCCAACGTTTGGGCGACCCTGGGGTGAACACCGGCTTTAGCCAAGCCAGTTATGTAGGTGTGCCGCAGGGCATGGAAGTCAGCCACCCGCCCCAATTCATCCATGTATGCAATCCCCGCTTCTTTTAGGTCATGCCGCATAAGCGCAGCACCGCGGTCGCTTACGGGTAGACGTAATGCCGCATCTAATGGCAAACCTGGATTGGCGAGAAAATATTCTGACACTTTGGCGCTAATTTCATCTGACAGCGGTATGGTTGCATCCTTCCGATTTTTGGCTGCGTCAGCTTGAACGGTGACGGTGGCGGGGTTTTGTTCCAAGTCAAAACTGGATCTGGTTAGGCTGCGAAGTTCACTCCACCGTAGGCCAGAACCAACCGCCACCAAGTATATCATTGCCCGGTCGGCTCCGCTGACCTTCCACAATTTTTTTGTCGAGGCTTTCGTGCCGCCAATCAACCGGCAAATTTCTTCACTATTCAAGGCGCGGCGTTCAACCCTAACGTCAACCGCCTCGTTCAGTTTAGCCAACAGTGTAAGCGGATTACTCGAAGCAAAACCGGTTCTATTCATCCAAGCGCAAAATGCTTTGGCACTGGTAAGGTAACTGTTCGAGGTGCGGTTGCTCATGCCTTTCGTTCTGGATTGGGCCAGCCAGGATTCAATTTTTTCGGCGCGAATGTCTGCCCAATGAACAATTTGACATCCAGCGAAAATACGGCGAACGCGGGCGACTGTCTCGGCGGAATGACGCTTGGAACATTGCCGTGCACCCAGACTTTTCGCCCAATCTTCGATGTGGCACTCCAGTTTCCTTCCCGCCGCCACCCGCTCTTGGTCGATAATTCCCCATTTACCCAAACGGTCCAAAGTCTCCATAGGGAGTGATTCGAGAAATCGCGACAACTCCGGAGTAAGCGCCATGTCGGCCATTCGCAGAGAAACCAGCCGTTTCAATTGGCGTTCCAATTCTAGTGAAGCGGCACGGTCGGTGAAAGCGGTAACGCGCCTGATAACGTCCTCATGGTCACGGAACTCCACCGTAAATTTGTCAGTGGTCTTTTGTTTGCCTTTTGTGCTTGCATACTTTCGCTTGAATATCGACATTTTATCCCCCAATATGAATGCCAAAATATGGTGTGAAGAAATGATATCACCTACGGCCATCTATCTTTTTTGAGTTAAGCGTCTCCCACTTTGTAACCATTCACGGTTTCATTCGTTTCATTTAGGCAGTAATGAAGGCGGGATTATTGCATTGGAGTGAGCATGGATTGCATTTACGAGGAATTGATACGCAGAAACACCCTGTATGGCGCAAGTGGAGACGGTTGTCCACA
>JAVBQR010000051.1:0-19728 GCA_031548865.1 Planctomycetota bacterium | reverse complement strand
GGGTCCAAAGGGAATTTCTTAAGGCGTGCCAGTGCGATTTAACGGGTCGCGGAGGAGAAGAAGGCGGGTAGTTAGGCCATCCTAGAGCACGCCGGGGTTTGACTGACCACCTTACCCCAAAAAATCGCCCTTTGGGCCCAGGGAAGGATCCGCCGGGATTTCCATTCCTTTCTTTTGGACAGGAATGGAGGTTAGGCATGGCCAAAAAGAATTTCACAATTACCATATGCGTTCAGCATTTACCGGGGTCATTTTGAATACGGGGACATGTTGTGCAACTGCTTTGGCGATGCGAAGCAATTGCGTTACGTGTCCCCGTATTTCAAACAGGCATCCGGCAGGTTTACTTCACAAACTGGCTGATATTCTTCTTGTCGATGAACATCTGCGGCACAATCACTTCCTTCGCCACCGTCTTCCCCTGCAAGGCATCGTTCATGACGTCGACGGAGCGCGAACCCTGGAGGGCGGTATTCTGGGAAACGGTCCCGGTCAGGCGCCCATCCTTGATGGCCGCCAGGGCATCCGGCACGGCGTCCAGTCCGTAAACCTTGATTTTGGCGCCGAGCTGGGCGTCTTCCACCGCCTTCAAGGCACCCAGGGCCATACCGTCGTTCTGGGCGACGACCGCGTCGATTTGCTTGCCGGTCTGCAGCCAGTTCTCGACCAGCTTCAAGGCGGCTTCGGTATCCCAATTGGCGGTTTGCTCGAAAACGACCGACATGCCGGGATTCTTGGCGAGAACTTTCTTGTAGCCGGCGGAACGGCCGATCTGCGCGTCCGATCCCATCGGCCCCAGGAGCAGGGCGACATTGCCCTTGCCGCCGAGCGCCTTGGCGCATTCGGCCATTTCCAGTTCCCCGCCGTCCTCGTGGCTCACGCCGACAAAGGAGGTGGCGTTATCCTGATTGGTTGCCTTCTGGTTGACGGTAACCAGGGGAACCCCCATTTCCTTGGCCAGGTTCACCGCCGGTTGAATGCCGTCGACCGATACGGCTTCGACGATAATCCCGTTGATGCCTTGGGCGATCAGGGACTCGATTTGCCCGACCTGCCGGGCCGCGTCCTTGCCGCCGTCGTTGACGATCAGCCTGAGGCCGAGTTCGGCGGCGCGTTTCTTGATGGCGTCGGACATTTCGATGGTGAAGGCGTTCGACATGTGGCTCATGCACAGGGCGACCGATTTCTCGCCCGCGCTTGCCGGCACCGCCGCCAGGACCATAAAGAGCGCCGCCGCGATAATAATCCCGCTGAAACGTTTGCTGCCCATTCCTGTTCTCCTTTGCAAAAGATAGTTATATGCCATCAGCGCCTGTCAGGCTTGATTTCTGTAATCGGGGAAGAGGCCGTTTCGGTACAACCGCAAGCCCGACCGTTCGTAATTGTACGCCACCCGGAACGCGGCGAGATCGTCATAGGTGTTCCCCACCACCTGCATGCCGATCGGTACCCGGTTGTCGGCGATGCCGATCGGAACGTCGACAATTGGATAGCGGCTGAGGAGGTTCCAGGGATAGGTCGCCGCGAAGCGGTTTCCCTTCACCGGTTTGCCGTTGACCGGCACGCTGTCCACGGCCGGGTCGTTCTCCGCCGTCAAGTAGGGGGTCACCAGGGTCGGCATAATCAGGGCCTGGCAGCCCTTGCCGTAGACTTCCTCTTGCAGTTGCCGGTGCAGCTTGGTCGTCAAGGCGTCGGCCTCCGCCAGTTCCTTCGGACCCATACTGCTCATCATGGCCAGTGAATTCCTGACATAACTGGTCAATTGATCCTTAATCTCGTCGGGGAGGATAAGCATGCTGCCCATCGCCGTGGACAGTAAACCCTTCATGAATACAGGGAAAATGGCATCGTAATTCCAGCCCAGGCGAACCTCCTCGACCACCGCGCCGAGGCCGCGCAAAACCTCGACCGCTTCCGCCAGGGCGGTCCGGACCGACGCGTCCGTCCCTTCCGCCAGCCAGGAATCGAGATAATCCACCGCGATCCTCGTCCCTTTCAGGCTGTCGTACCGGTGCGGAAATTCCAGCTTCGGCCGCAGGGACGAATGCACCTTGGGATGCGGGCCGTTAATCACGTTCTGCATCAATACCATATCGCCCAAGGTCCTGGCCATCGGCCCCAGCGTTTCGTAGGAAATTTCCGTGGTGGGTACCCGGCCGAAAGGAGGCCTGAATCCGTAAACCCCGCATTGCGACGCCGGAATCCGAATCGACCCGCCCATGTCGGAACCGGTCGCGAGAGTGGTGAAACCGGCGGCCAGGGCGGCTCCGGAGCCGCCGGAGGAACCGCCCACCGCGTAATGCAGGTTCCAGGGATTGCGGGTCACGCCCCACAGCCGCGACCAGGTCTGGACGTGCATGTAGAGTTCCGGCACCGTAGTCTGCACGTGCAGTATCGCCCCTGCCGCCTGCAACATGTCGATAAGGGCGGAATTTTCCTCGCTGAGCGGGGCGTCCTTGAGGACCAGTGAACCCATGCTCACCCGCCAGCCGGCCACCTCGTTCTCATCCTTGACCGCAACGGTGATCCCCTCCAAAGCGCGCGCCGTGCCGGCCCGGTAACGTCTCTCGGCCTCGCACGCCGCCGCGCGGGCTTCGGTGAAATGTTCGTAGGCAATCGCATTGACTTGGCCGTTGAAGGTCAGGTAATTCGCCGGTTCCTCGCCGCTAAGGTTAAGGGGGCCGTTATACTTGACTATTCTGTCGATTTGCGCTTCGAGGACATCCAGGGGCGACAGGGTTCCCGCCTGGAAGCGGCGAATCAGTTCGTCGACCGGCAGGAAGGCCGGATCGTCCGTATCCCCGATCCCTGGCGCCACGGCCGGCACCTGTTCCGCCGCCGCCGCGGTAACGAGGGTGCGGTGGGCGCCAAGCGGCAGAAACGCGGTCTCCAGCGCCATCAGGGCGCTTAAACGCAGAAAATCACGGCGGCTCATATTTTCAGACATGGTGAATTATCCCCTTCTCTACTGCTTGGCGTGCCGGTCGTACAACACCGCGAGAATGATGATCGCCCCCTTGATGATCAGCTGCAAATGCGACTGCATGCCCAGTAAATCCAGCCCGTTCCCCATCACCGCGATGAATAGGGTCCCCACCACCGCCCCGTACCAGCGCCCGGAGCCGCCGGCCATGCTCACCCCGCCGATAGTCACCGCCGCGATGGCGTCGAGTTCGTAGCCGGAGCCGGAATTCGGATTCCCCGACACGATTCGGGACGCGAGGAGGAGCCCGGCGAGGCCGGCCAGGAGGCCGGAAATGGCGTAGACCGCAACCTTCACCCCCCCGACGTTCAGGCCGGAAACGCGGGCGCTCATTTCATTTCCGCCGACGGCATAGACGTGGCGCCCGAAAACGGTCTTGGTGAGGAGGAAGGCGCCGAACAGGACCGTGACCAGGAAGTACACGGCGAGAATGGGAACCCGGTACGCCGCCTCCCAGGGCGGGAAAAAGCCGCCGGCCAGGGCTTCGAATTCCTTGGACAGATTGTAAATCGGCGAGCCGCCGCTGAGAATCAGGGCAAGCCCCCGGGCCATGGTCATCATGCCGAGGGTAACGATGAACGGCGGGATTTTCCCGAACGCGACGATGGTTCCGTTGACCATCCCGAGAACCAGGCCGACCCCCAAAGCGAGGAGAATCGGCACGGCGAGATGGTGCTCCCCGGGATGCGCAAACATGGCGGCGACGACCCCGGCGACGGCAAGGATGGAACCGACCGATAGGTCGATGCCGCCGGCGATGATGACGAAAGTCATGCCGACGGCGAGGATGCCGTTTATGGAGGCCTGCTTGACGACGAGGATGAGGTTCCGGGGCGCGATGCTGTTACCCTTGGAGACCACGGCCATGACCAGCAGAAGGACGATGAAGGCGATGAAAATACCGAGTTCGCGCCAGTTGCGGGTGGAGGTTTGGCTTTGCATGGTGTTTTCCCTAGGCCTTGCAGACAAACGTACATACCGCGGATCGCTTGTCTGCAAAACCAATTATCCGAACAGTCAATTACTTCCCCGGCGCCGCAGGCATATTCGAGGCCAGCGCCATGATCCGCTCCTGAGTGATTTCGCCCTTCCCCAAGTTCCCGGTCAACCGCCCGTCCGCCATCACCGCCACCCGATCCGCCATGCCGACGATCTCGGCCATTTCCGAGGAAATCATCAGTATGGCTTTGCCGCTCTCGGCCAAACGGTTGATCAGCAGGTAGATCTCGTGCTTCGCCCCGACATCGATACCCCGGGTCGGTTCGTCGAAGATGATGATGTCCGGTTCGGAGAGGAGCCACTTCGCCAGCACCACCTTCTGCTGATTCCCGCCGGAAAGGGAGGAAACCGGCGCGCCGCCGCCGGCCGCCTTGACGTTGAGGAGCTGCATGTATTCCCGCACCCGTTCCCGCTCGCGGCGGGAGTCGATGATCCCCAGCCGGCTCAAATGCGGCAGGCGCAGGAGGCTGATGTTTTCGCCCACGCTCCCCTCGAGGTTCAGGCCCTTCAGCTTGCGGTCGTCGGAGACGAGGGCGATTTTCAAACGGATGGCGTCGCGGGGGCCGCGAATGTCGACCGCCTTCCCGTTCACCTTGACCAGGCCGGAACGGCGCCGGTTCAGGCCGAAAATGCATTCGGCGGTTTCGGTCCGTCCCGAGCCCATGAGGCCGGCCATGCCGAGAATCTCTCCGTAACGCAAGGAAAAGGACACCCCGGAAATTTTCCCCGCGTCGGCCAAATCCTCGACCTCCAAAGCCACTTGGCCCGCTTCGATGACCGGGCGCTTCGGGTAGACGTCCTGGATTTCCCGGCCCACCATCATTTTGACGAGTGTTTCGGGAGTGAGGTCGACGGCATCGCGGCAGGCGACGAAACCGCCGTCCCGCAGCACGGTGATCCGGTCGGAGACGCGAAAAATTTCCTCCATTTTATGGGAAATGTAAATGATGGAAACGCCCGCGGCCTTAAGCTTGGCCATATGCCCGAAGAGGCGTTCTGCTTCGCGAAGGGTGATGGCGGAGGTCGGTTCGTCCATGATGATGATGCCGGCCCCCTGCGAAACAGCCTTGATTATTTCCACCAGCTGCGTCTCCGCGACCGACAGCCGGCGCATGGGGGTGTGCGGGGAAATGGACTCCAAACCCATCTCCGCCAGCAGCTCCTCCGCCTGGCGGCAGGAGCGGCGCCGGTCGACCAGGCTCAGGGGGCCGAGGGCAAGCGATCGGCGCTCCCGCCCGACGAAGAGATTGTCGGCGACGGTCATGTCGAGAATGGGATAGAGCTCCTGGTGAATCATCGCCAGACCGTGGCGGGCGGCGTCCCGGGGGGAGGCGACAGGTGTTTCCCGACCGCCCAGGTTTATACTGCCGCAATCCGGCTGATATAAGCCCATGAGGATCTTCATCAGGGTCGATTTCCCGGCGCCGTTCTCCCCCATCAAGGTGTGGATTTCACCCTTGTGCAAGGAAAAGTCGACGTCGGCCAAAGCCGTCACCGCGCCGAAGCGTTTGCCGATTCCCCGCATTTCGAGTAGATAAGGCCGAGTGGACATAAGCGTGCGAAATCCCTAACCCGAGTTATTGGTTGTCAAGGCAAACCATCATAGATGGCGGCATGAACCATGTCAAAACAAAAGAAAAAATGCGGCTGTTACATCTTATTCGGTTTGACGCTTTCCTCGTAGTCCATGATCTTCTTGATGCAGGACTTGCCCATGCGCTGCACAAAGCCGATGAACAGGCTTTCGACAATGCACAGTTGCGCCAGGCGCTTGGCGATGACCTCGATGTCGGCGAAGGTGGCGAAGACGGCCGTCTGCAAAACGATGTCCGAAAGCTTCACCATCGGCGACACCGGAAAGTTCGTAACGGCGATGACGGTGGCACCAAGTTTTTGCGAAAGCTTCGCGACATTGTTGACGGTGCGGCTCCTGCCGGAATGGGAAAAGGCCAGCATGACGTCCCCGGGTTCCAGGCGGGAGGCGAAAAACAGCTGCTCGTCGGCGTCCAGGGATTCGTAGACCGTGTGCCCCACCTTCAGCCAGCGGAGGTAGCCCTCCCGCGCCACCACCGCCCCGTCGCCGATGCCGCAGAACAGGATCTGCCGCGAAGCGGCCAGGGCATCGACCGCCCGGGAGAATTCGCCGATGTCCAACACGCCCAGGGTGTCGACCAGGGTCGACATGCTGGAATTGAAGACTTTCCGCAGCATGTCGGGGAGGGAATCCTTGTGGGTGATTTCCGGATAGAAGTGCTTGGTGCCGTTGTTCTGGTGCAGGCCGAAGGAGCGGCGGAGCTCGATATAACCTTCGAAGCCGAGGCGTTTCGAGACCCGGACCGCGGTCGCTTCGCTGCATTTGGCCCGGGCGGCGAAATCGACGATGTTCAGGTCCGGCATTTCCTCGGCATTGGCGAGGAGAAAATCGACCGCCCGTTTTTCGGCCGATTTCAGGGTGGGGTACATGGCCTGCAGCTTGAGGGCCGAGGCATGGGGAATTCTACCGAGATTGATGTCGTTGAAGGTCATTTAATGCTCCGTGCGGCGTGGGGTGGGATCGGCCGGGGCGTTCGCGGAAACGGTGAGCAGCGGCGCGGCGCTTTAACTGTCTATTCAAGTATACCGTGAAAATATAGGCGAAGCCGGCGCGGGGCGCAATAATTTTCATAATTCGCTATCATTTTTGAAAAATACCGAAATATCCGGAGCCTGGCGAAGCGGACTGGCCATCTCCTCCCCGCCGTCTGACCTGGTTAGGAATTGCCGGGCGGACGGCAGTGTACGCCTATTCTCCGGCCACTGGCGGCAGAGGCCTCGCTGAGCCGCCGGAAGAGCGGGCGAATCATGGCTTGGTAATTGTTAAAATTTCAAGAAACGATATTGAAAAATAAAAAAAATCTTGCACTTCGCTTTTGAGGGGATATTATGACAACATGGCGACCGAAGCTTGCCGCCGCTGCTTTCACTCGCAACCCGAAATAATCCCTTTAACCTCGCCACCCCCATAAAAGATGACTTCCGCCCGGTATTCCGCCCATAAGCCGGCGTCCTATCTTTGCTGATATCGTTTCGTGAACAGTTCATCCTATGCCCTCAATTCGCCCGGGTGCGTTCCGCTGCGCTTGTACTTTGACTTGGTGGTTTTTTACAAAAATCATTTTGTGAAATGGAAATATTGCCCTGCTTCCGGCGAAATGCGGGGACATGCTGTTTACTTATGCGGCGGTTGGCATAGCAAAAATTTCCTGACCCGGCAATTCGCCGGCGCCATTCACAATCCCACCTAATACTGCAACGCCGGCTTTGCGGAGCGGTTCCCGCGATCACGGCGCTGTTGAACTGTTTGCACACCAAGGAGAAACGGCATGCGGGAAAGCATCTTGTCCAGGAAGCTCACCTTCGGCGTCATCGTCGCCACCAGGGGCTGCTTCAATTACGAACTCGCCGTCCAGGGCCGGGACCATTTACTGGAAACGCTGAAGCGAAAAGGCCACGCCTCTGTCGCCCTGGGAGGCGGCGACACCCCGACCGGCTGCCTGGAAGGCCGGCAGGACGGCCTCAAATGCGCCGAGCTGTTCAAAAAGCATCGCGACGCCATCGACGGGATCATTGTCTCCCTTCCCAATTTCGGCGACGAAATGGGTGTCATCGCCGCCATCGACGGCGCCAAGCTGGACGTCCCCATCCTTCTGCACGCGTCCGACGATTATCTCGACAAACTGGGCACTCGTGAGCGCCGCGACTCCTTCTGCGGCAAGCTGTCCATCGCCAACAACCTCTGGCAGTACGGATACCGCTTCACCGACACCCTTAACCACACCTCGGAAATCGAGGGGGCGGAATTCTCCGCCGACCTGGACCGCTTCGCCGCCATCTGCCGCGTGCACCGCGGGCTCAAGAACGCCCGCATCGGCGCTATCGGCCAGCGTCCCGCCGACTTCCAGACCATGCGCATCAGCGAGAAACTTCTCCAGGCCTCCGGCATCACCGTGGTCGCGGTGGATCTCTCGGAAATCATCGGCGCTGCCTCGCGTCTGGATTCCTCCGCTGCGACGGTCGTTAATGCCATGGACCGCCTCGCCGAATACGGGCGCATAGCCCCCGACGTACCGAAGGAACAGTTGACCCGGCAAGCCAAACTGACCGTGGCCGTGGAGGAGTGGATTGCGGCGAACGAGGTCGACGCCGCCGGCATCCAGTGCTGGACCGCGTTGCAGCAAAACTACGGTTGCGCCTCCTGCGCCGCAATGAGTATGCTTTCCGATCGGCTCATACCCGCCGCCTGCGAATGCGACGTCGGCGGCGCCGTGTCCATGTACGCCCTGACCCTGGCGTCCGGGAACGCCAGCGCGCTCCTGGACTGGAACAACAACTACGGTAATGACCGCAACAAGTGCGTTTGCACGCACTGCGGCAATAACCCCCGCTCCTTCATCTACGGCTCCGCCGGCGGCAAGCCGGAAATCTCCTACCTGGACGTCCTCGGCACCACCTTGGGGAAGGACAATTGCTTCGGCGCCGTCAAGGGGAAGGTCGTCGCCGGCGACATGACCTTCTTCCGCATTTCCACCGACGACCGGAAAGGGGAAATCCGCGCCTACCTCGGAGAAGGTGTCTTCACCGACGATCCCTTCGCCATGTCCGGCTGCATTGCCGTGTGCCAGGTGCCGGAGCTGCGCAAGTTCATGGGGCACGTGGTGAAAAACGGTTTCGAGCACCATGTCGGGTTTGTGCGCGGCCACGTGGCAGGCGTCGTCGAGGAAGTGGTTGGGAATTATTTGGGCTGGAACTTGTACCGGCATTCATAGAGGCGGTTGCACGGGCGTATTTACATTCATTCGCAAGGGAGAGAACATGAGAGGGTTCCTGAGAATCACGCTGGCGGTTTTGTTACTGTGCTGTCTGGCCCTGGGGATTCAGGCGGGCGAGAAAAAGTACCGCATCGCCTTCCTGTTCCAGGATCTGGAAACGGAATTCTGGGTCGCCGGCCACAAGGCCATTACAGAAACGCTCCGCGGCCAAGGCATCGACGTCATCGAATTCAATTCGAACCAGGACGCCAACCGCCAGCTGGAGCAACTGAAGTCCGCCATCAACCAGAAGGTCGACGGCATCATCGTCATCCCCCATGACGGCAACATCGCGGTGACCATGGCGAAGCAGGCCAATCGCGCCGGCATCCCCTACGGCGTCTTCAATCGGCCCCCGTCCAGCAAGGACATCAAGGCCATCGTCGCCCTTGCCGACAACGCCCTCATCGCCCAGGCAGCCGTCGAGTACATGTGCGACGAAGCGCTGAAACTCGGCCGCAAGGTCACCCCCGCCATCATCGTCGGCGACCTCGCCGACCCGAACGCGGTGGAACGCCGCAAGGGCTTCTACGCCGCCGTCAACCAGGATCGCTACAAGAATCTCTGGACCGACAAGCCCATCGAAATCATGTCCAAGTGGGACGCGAACGTCCTGACCCAGAACTTCCAGTCCGCCATGCAGGCCAACCCCAACATCGATTTCCTCTTCACCTCCTCCGACTTCCTCATCCCCAACATCCGTTCGGTCCTCGCCCCATTGGGCAAGTGGCAGAAGGTCGGGAACGACAAGCACGTGATTTTCGGCGGCCTGGACGGCGACAAGACCGCCTGCTCCATGATCGAGGAAGGCTACCTGGATTCGACCGGCGTCCAGGACGTTTTCGAGGAAGCGCGCCTGATCATGACCGCCATGGTCGAAGCCATCGAAAAGGGCGACAAGACCCCCAACGCCTGGATGTACGACCAGGGCTTCGCCCTGACCCACGGCAACTTCCAGAACCGTTGCAGCGACATGTGGGGTTGCAAGCTCCTCTTCGAGGAACGCGCAAAATAACCCATTTCCGGCCCGACTTCCCCCGCCGCCGCGCGGCGGCGGGGGAAGGGGAGGGGCAGACATACCCGAACCCATTCGCGCATTTGGGGAGAAACGTGTCCGCACAAGCTCAAAACCATCCCCCGGCGGGACTCGGCGCCTTTTTCCGCCGCGTCCTCGCGTCCGACTACTTTGTCCTCTACCTGACCATCCTTTATGTGCTCTGCCTCTCGCCGTGGATTCCCTATTTCTGGAGCGAGGGGAACCTCATCGACATCCTCTCGAACACCTGGCCCCTCCTGGTGATTGCGGTGGGCCAGACCTTTGTCCTGATTGTCGGCGGCATCGATCTTTCCCAGACCGCAGTGCTGGCCCTGGTCAGCATTGTCGGCGCGGCCCTCATCTGCACCTCGCTGGAGCCGGATATTTTCGCGAAATGCGTCATGTGGGGCCGGCTGGTCGGCGAGGACGGCGGCTTATTGGCGCACAGCACTATCGGGCTGGTTCTGGCCATAGCGGTGATGCTTATCTGCGGGCTGGCGGTCGGCTTCATCAACGGCGTCAGCACGGCGGTTTTCAAAATGCCCGCCTTCATGGTCACCCTGGTCACCATGATGCTCTTCAGCGCCGTGGCGCTGTATCTCGCCGGTTCCGAAAACATTATGCACCTCCCCGACAACTTCATCATGCTGGGCGAGGCTTACGACATCCTTTCCATCCCCATGGCGATCGCCCTGGCCGCGGCAATTCTGGCGCACGTCCTGCTGCGGAAGACCCACTTCGGTATGCAAGTCTACGCCGTCGGCACCAACCCGGTGGCGTCGCGGATTTCCGGGGTACCGGTGCGGAAAATCATCATCCTCGCCTTCATGATTTCCGGCCTGTGCGCCGCCATCGGCTCCATCCTCTACACGGCGCGCATGGAAATGGGCCGCCCCACCCTCGGGGCGACCATGCTCCTGGACGTCGTCGGCGCCAACGTCATCGGCGGGGTCAGCCTTTCCGGCGGCAAGGGGAAGATCATCGGCACCGCCTTCGGCGCCCTATTTTTCGTGATATTGGCCAATACGCTCAGTTTTCTCAACCTGAGCTTCTATACCATAGATCTCGCCAAGGGCCTGGTGATTTTCGGCGCCGCCTCCCTTGACGTGGTGCGTTCGCGCATCGCCCGAACGGTTTGAAAGACAGACGGTCATGAACGACAATCCCATCTTCGCCTGTAATGGCATCGGCAAGGCATTTTTCGGCATCAAGGCGCTGGCGGACGTCACCCTGGCCCTGCGGCGCGGCCGGGTGCTGGGCCTCATCGGCGAGAACGGCGCCGGCAAATCCACCCTGATGAATATCATCGGCGGCGTTATTCAGCCCGACGGCGGCACGATGACCCTGAACGGCCAGGCCTACGCGCCCGGGAGCGCCCTCGAGGCCTCACAGGCGGGCATCGGCTTCATCCATCAGGAGCTGAACCTGTTTCCGAACCTGACCGTGGCCGAGAACATTTTCATCGACAGCTTCCCCCGGCGCGGGCCCTTCCTAAACCGGAAAGCCATGGAGCAAAGGACCTCCGAGGTCCTCCACGCCCTGGGTTTGGATTTTTCGCCGTGGATGAAGGTCGAGCGCCTTATGCCCGGCGAAAGGCAGATGGTGGAAATCGCCCGGGTCCTCGCCTCCGACGCCCAAATCATTATCTTCGACGAACCGACGACCTCCTTGACCGCCAAGGAGACGGAGAAGCTGTTCGTCCTCATCGACAAGTTGAAAAGTGAAGGCCGGGCCATCGTCTACATTTCCCACATCCTGCAGGATGTGCGCCGGCTCTGCGACGACCTGGTCATATTGCGGGACGGCAGGATGATGGCTGCCGGACCCTGTGCCGACTTCAGCATCGACAAGATGATGTCGAACATGATCGGCCGGGACATCGGGAGCATTTTCCCCCCCAAGACCAACGTGCCGGAAAACGAAGTGGCCCTGGAGGTGCGGCGCATGAGCCAGCGGGGCATCGTCAACGATATTTCGCTAACCCTGCACAAGGGCGAGGTCTTGGGCATCTTCGGCCTGATGGGCTCGGGGCGCACCGAACTGATGCGCATGATGTTTGGGGTCGACGCCTACGAAACGGGTACGGTGCAGGTCGGCGGCACCGCCGTTGCCCCGGGGAATCCCCGCGACGCCATCGAGAAGGGCGTGGCCTTCGTCACCGAGAACCGCCGGGACGAGGGCCTGCTGCAAAGTTATCCCATAGTCGACAATATCGGCCTCGTCTACATGCGCGACTTCATTCACCCGGCGACCGGCCTGGTGAACCGGAAAAGGGTGACGGCCGAAAGCGCCCGGATCGCGGCGGAACTCCGCATCAAATGCGCCTCGGTCGACAACCAGTCGGTGAAGAGCCTCTCAGGCGGAAACCAGCAGAAGGTGGTTATCGGCAAGTGGCTGATTAAGCGCCCCAAGGCGCTCATCATGGACGAGCCCACCCGCGGCATCGACGTCGGCGCCAAGTACGAGGTCTACAGCATCATCGACGACCTGGCCGCCAAGGGTTCGGGCATCCTGATCGTTTCTTCTGAATTGGGCGAGCTGATGGGGATTTGCGACCGCATCATCACCATGAGCCGGGGGGAGATAATTCAAACCTTCAGCAGGAAGGATTTTAACGAAGAAGCCATCATGCGCGCCGCTTTCCGCGTCCACGACGACAGCCTGCGAATGGGGAGCGTGTCATGAGCAAATTCAAACTGGCGTTGTTGAACAACATCACCCTAATCATTTTCATCTTCCTGTTCATCGTCTTCGGCATACTTTCCCCACGCTTCCTGACCCTGAAAAGCCTGGAGATTATCGTCACCAACGCCACTTTCATCGGGGTCATCGCGGTGGGGATGACCTTCGTGCTCCTTACCGGCGGCATCGATCTGTCGGTCGGGTCGACCATGTACTTTTCCGCGGCGGTACTGGGCTGGCTGGTGAACGACCAGGGCGTGTCGATCTGGATGGGCATGCTGGTTTGCCTGCTGGTCGGCCTGGCCATCGGTTCCCTGAACGCCTTCATGGTCACCCGCATCGGCCTGGTTCCCTTCATCGCCACCCTCATCACCATGATCCTGGCCCGGGGCGCGGGGATGTTCATCACCCGCTCGGTTCCGGTCGACTATCCCGAGTCCCTCACCACCCTGGACGCGATTTACATTTTCGGGGTGATTCCCATGCCGATTTTCCTGTTTGCCCTGGTGGTACTGGCGGCTTCGGTGTTTCTCCGTATGACCCAGCCCGGGCGGCAATTGTACGCCATCGGGAACGACCCAGAAGGCGGCCGCCGCGCCGGCTTGAACACCCGCCGCCTGACCGCGATGACCTATATGATTTGCGGCACCTGCGCCGCTTTGGGCGGCATCGTCTCCATCGCCCAACTCGGCCGGGTGAACGCCAACTTCGGTACGGGAAACGAATTCGACGCCATCGCGGCGGCGGTCCTGGGCGGGACCAGCCTCTTTGGCGGCATCGGCACGGTTTTCCCCGGCACTTTCCTGGGCGCGGTGATGATCCAGATGATTCAGGCCGGCCTGGTGTTCACCCGTATCGATTTGTATCTGCAACCCATCATCATGGCGATCATCATCTTCTTCGCCGTGCTGGTCGACAGTATGCGCAGTTCCTACATCAAGAAACTGCAGCGCCGGAACATAACGAAACAAACCGACGCGCCAGCGCCGGAGAAACAGATCGGCACCGTCCGCTCCGCTGCCGAGGGTAAGCCATGACCAGTCCCGATGCACCGGCGAACCTTGAAGCGGTGATGCTGCGCCTACAGGAAAACGCCATCCCGTACGGAACGATCCGGGTCGGCGCCAGGCATGAGGCGATACTCCTCGGCCGGGGCGGGCATCTACTCGGCCCGTTCGACCAAAGGGACGGAAGCAGTGCTTTCTGGCTGAATCCGGCTTGGGGAGACGGCGGGGCGTTTGCCGAATTCCTCGCTGGCGGCAATTGGAACGTAGGCGGCTTACGGATGTGGATTGCCCCGGAGATCCGCTTCGGAGTCAAGGACCGCAAGCGTTATTGGGAAACGTTGACGGTGCAGGCAAGCATGGAGCCGGACGCTGCCGAAGTCGACCGAAACGATCGGGGCGATTTGTCGCTGAATTACCAAGCCAAACTGAAGTATTACAATCCCGATGCGCCGGCGAAATCCTTGCGTCTGGAACGAAGGGTGCGGGCGGTTCCGAATCCGCTGGCCTCGTTGACTGATGGAAGCACAGACGACCTGGAATATTTCGGCTTCGCCCACGACTGCCGCATTGCCCAGGATACCCGCGACGGAAACCCGGCCGAAGTCTGGAATCTGGTGCAGGTCTGGGGCGGCGGCCGGGCTTTGATTCCGCTCTTGGGCGACTTAGCTTACGCGGATTATTACGAACCGTTGCCGGCCAGCCATCTCGCCTTGGGCGACCGCTTCGCCGTTTTGAAACTGGACGGAACCCGGCGTTTCAAGATCGGCGTTGCGGCGCACTGCCACATTGGCCGCATCGGGCATATTCGCGAAGTCGGCGGCGAAACGGAGCTGGTGGTTTGCTCCTACCATAACGACCCTTCCGCCCGCTATGCGGAACAGCCGGCCGGCGAACCCGATCGCCGCGGCCTGTCCATGCACTTCTATAATGACGGCGGCATGTTCGGCGGTTTCGGCGAATTGGAGGCGAACGGCCGCACGATTGGCGTCGACGGCATGCCGGACGAGCTGGAGGACAGCTTCAGCGTCTGGTGTTATCGCGGGGATAAACTTGCCGTGGCGGCCGCCGCCCACCTGCTTCTGGGAATAAGGGACGCGTTATGACGGACGACGAGATCTGGCGGAAGGCGGTTCATGTCTGGGAGGTCGGCGTACACGAAATCGGGCGCCTGCCGCATTATATCGATCGGGATGTCTTCATCCGGGTGGTGAAGGCCATAGCTGATTGCCGGGGCCGCATTGTAACCGCCGGGGTCGGCACTTCCAGCGCCGCGGCGCGGAAGATCGCCCATTCCCTAAGCTGCATCGAGCGTCCCGCCTTCTTCCTCTCGCCCGGGGACGCGGTTCACGGCGGCCTCGGCGCGGTCCAGCCCGGTGACGTCGCCATACTGATTTCCAAAGGGGGCGGAACCAGGGAGATCCTTAACATCGTTCCGGCACTCAAGGCGAAACAGGTATTTAGCATCGCTGTTACGGAAAAGGCGGACTCTCCCCTGGCCGCGAACTGCGACCTGACCCTGCGGGTGGCGATTGAGGCCGAGGCGGACGAATTCAACATGCTGGCGACGACCAGCACCATGGCGGTGGTGACGGTCTTCGACGCCGTGGCCATCGCCCTCATGAACTATACCGGCTATACCCGCGAACAGTTCGCGATCATCCATCCGGGCGGCGCGGTCGGGGACAGGCTCTTGGGAATGAAAGGGTGACAGATGAAGGCGGCGGTATTCGAGGGACCGGGGAAAATTACGGTGCGGGACGTTCCGCTGGCGCCGTGCGGCCAGGACGACATAATTCTCAAGATTCACGCCTGCGGCATTTGCGGATCGGACGTCCGGACCTACAAGGTCGGCCTGAAGAGAAACGCGGCAGGCCTGGAAAGCCAGATTCTCGGTCACGAGTTCACCGGCACGGTCGCGGAAGCCGGCCGCAATGTCGTCCGCTACAAAGTCGGGGATCCCATCGCCGTCGCCCCGGACGTCTGCTGCGGCATGTGCTGGTATTGCCGGCGGGGGCTGGTCAATCTTTGCGACAAGCACCGTATGCTCGGGGTGGATTGGCCGGGCGGCTTTGCCGAATACGCCCACCTGCCGGCGGAAGTCCTCAAGCTGGGAATGGTGCATCAGGTTCCGGCCGGCATGACCCTGGACGCCGCGACCATGTCGGAGCCGGCGTCGTCCGTAATCGCCGCGCAGGAGAACGTCGGCATAGGCCTCGGCGATACGGTCCTTATCATCGGCGACGGTCCCATCGGCTGCTTGCATGTCGAAGTGGCCCGGGCGCGCGGGGCGTCGCGGGTCTTCATGTCGGGGATGCTCCGCCTGAAGGAGGCGGCGGCCTTCGAGCCCGACTTGCTGCTGGATGGCGGCGGCGAGGACATCGTCCAGAGAGTGCGTGACGCGACGGACGGCCTCGGCGTCGACTTCGCCATTTGCGCCAATCCGGTCGCCGCCACCCAGGAGCAGGCGGTGCGGGCGGTCAGGAAGCGGGGGACGGTGGTGCTCTTCGGCGGGCTCTCGCGTGACAACCCCATGACCACCCTGGACTCGAACCTGATCCACTACGGTGAAATCAAGGTGGTCGGCGCCTTCTCCTATCCCGCCCCGACCCACCAAAAGGCGCTCGCCGCCATCCGCGACGGTTTTATCACGCCGGAGAAGTACATGACCCTCATTCTGCCGTTGGCCGAAACGCAACAGGGGTTCAAGGCGGCCGGGGCGGGGAAGGCGCTCAAGGTGGTGATCAAGCCCTAATACGAACCCACGTTTCCTGGCGCGTGGCGACTTTACGCCGGCCGGCGCGCCGGCGGTGGGGGAGGTTTGCAATAATTTTGACGCGAGACATTCGCTTGTCCCTAGGAGAACGGCATGTACGGCATGTACGAGAAGCTCAGGAAGTTGGAGAAGGACGGTAAACCCATCCGGGTCGGCATTATCGGCGTCGGCCAAATGGGCACGGAAATCGTCGCCACCATCGGTGAAATGGCCGGCATGCGGGTGGCGGTTACGGTGGATTTGACCTGTGAACGCGCAGCGGCAGCGCATCGCCAGAGCCGTCGCGCCGCGGTCATCGTCGAAACGAACGATCTCGCCGTCGCCGAGAAGGCTGTGGCCGAAGGGAAAGTCGTGGCCGCCTCCGACTACCGCCTCGCCACCCGCCTGCCACAGGTCGACGTCATCGTCGACGCCACCGGCTCCACGGAAATGGCGGCGGTTTGCAGTCTGGACGCGATTCACCACAAAAAACACATCGCCATGATGAGCGTCGAATGCGACGTGACCATCGGTCCCATCCTGAACCGCCTGGCTTCCGACGCCGGGGTAATCTACAGCATGGCGGCCGGCGACGAACCGGCGGCCATAATGGAAATTTACCGCTTCGCCAGATCCATGGGCTTCGAAGTGGTCTGCGCCGGCAAGGGCAAAAACAATCCCCTGAACATCCACGCCAATCCGGACGACGTGCGCGCCAAGGCGGACGAACGCCGCATGAGCGCCAAGATGCTCTGTGAATTCGTCGACGGTTCCAAGACCGCCATCGAAATGGCCGCCGTTTCCAATGCCACCGGCCTGGTGCCGGACCAGCGGGGCATGCACGCCGCCAAGGCGACCGTCCCGGAACTGAACCGGGTTTTCATCCCGAAGGCCAACGGCGGCGTCCTCGAGCGTAGCGGCGTGGTCGATTTCGCCATCGGCGTGCACCCGGGCATTTTCGTCATCGCCAAAACTGACAACCCCTGCCTGGTGAACGGGCTGTCGCAGCGGGACATGGGCAAGGGGCCCTATTACACGCTGTTCCGCCCCTACCATTTGTGTTCCATCGAAGTGCCGCTGACTTGCGCCAAGCTGGTGCTGTACGGGGAAACATCCGGCAGTCCCCTGGAGCAGCTGGTGTCCGAGTGCATCACCATCGCGAAACGCGATCTCAAGGCCGGGGAAATCCTCGACGGCATCGGCGAATACTGTTATCGTGGCAGCATCGATCTCGCCTCGGTCGCCAGGCGGGAGAACCTGCTTCCGCTGGGTTTGGCGAAGGGTTACCGGCTGAAGGCCGACGTAAAATGCGATACGGTCCTGACCTACGACCTGGTCGAGATCGATGCGGATTCGCCCCTGCGTCAATTGCGCCGGCTGCAGGACGCGCTCCGGGATAATTGAGGCGTTCGGTATAATGCGCCGGCGGGAGATTGGCATATGCATTTACTCGGATTGGATGTGGGAACGACCGGCTGCAAGGCGCTCCTGATCGACCCGGACAGCGGGCGCGGATTTCGCGCTTTCCGCGAGTACGGCATTGACACCGGCCCGGACGGCAAGGCGGAGCAGGACGCGGCGCTGGTCTGGCGGTTATGCAAAACAGTCATGCGGGAGGCGCTGGAACAGGGGGGCTTTCCGCCGGTCGCGGCGGTGAGCGTATCGGTGCAGGGCGACGCGGTGATTCCCCTGGATGCTTCGGGCGAACCGGTTTTCCCAACCATTCTGGGAATGGACTACCGCTGCAAATCCCAGTTGGCGGTTTGTGCCGAACGCTTCAGTGATTTCGAATTTTTTCAACGCACCGGCATCCGCCCGCATCCGCTCAACGCGTTTCTGACCATGCTCTGGCTCCGCCAGGAGCTTCCGGCGGTCTTCGCGGCGACCCGTCAGTTGGCGTCTTATGGCGACTACCTCCTGGGACGGCTCGGCTGCCCCGGGGTCATCGACATGTGTAATGCCAGCCGGACCATGGCCTTCAATATCGCCAACGGCGACTGGGACGACAAGATATTAAGCGCGTTTTCCTTCCCCCGATCCTTACTGGCGCGTATTGTCCCCTCGGGGACTCCGGTAGGAAACATGTCTCCGACTCTCGCCGCCGAACTGGGTTTCCCTTCCCCTCCGGTCATTGTCGCGGGCGGGCACGATCAGCCGATGTGTGCCATCGGCGCCGGGGTGATAACGCCGGATCTGGCGGTGGTCACCACCGGAACGGCGGAGGTGATTTCCCACTACCTCCCCGAACCGGTGCTGAGCCAAGGCATGTTCGACAGCTTTTACCCCTGCTACTGTTCGGCCATGGGCCGGGGCTACTTCACCTTCAGCCTCAACCATGTCGGCGGCCTTTCCCTCCGCTGGCTGCGGGACGTCTGGTGCGGCGAGGAGGTGAAAGCCGCCCGGGACAGCGGCCGGGATCCCTACGACGTCATCGTCGGGGCCATGCCGGCGGGGCCGGCGAAAATATTCGTCCTGCCCCATTTCTCCGGCTCGGGGACGCCGTTCTGCGATTTCGAAACCAGGGCGGCCTGTGTCGGCATGACTCTCGACACGGATCGGCCCACGGTGGCCCTGGCCTTGCTGGAAGGACTGACCTTCGACCTGAAGATCAACCTGGACCGCCTGCGGGAACTCGGCATGCCGACCAGCCGGTTGCGGAATGTCGGCGGCGGCTCGCGGTCGAAACGCTGGCTCGGGCTGAAGGCGGACAGTTTTGGGGTGCCGGTGGAAGTTATGGAAAATCCCGACGCCGGCTGCCTCGGGGCGGCGATTGTCGCCGGGGTCGGCGCGGGGGTGTTCAAGGATCACCAGGCCGGGGTGGAGCGATTGGTCAAGACGGCGGAATGCCATTTTCCCGATGCCGGGATGACCGAGGCTTACGCCCCGCGTTACCGGGATTACCGCGAATTGTACGCCGCCCTGCTGCCGTGGTACCGCGGACGATCGGGATAGTCGTTCCGATTGCGGCGGGTAATGGTTATTTTTTTTCACCACAGAGGCACAGAGGGCACAGAGGTTCACAGAGTAACTGAAAAGAAAGGTCGGGGATGGTTCAATTTTTTTAACTGAACTTTTGCAAAGTGGCGATTTAACCGCCAATCGCCACTTTGCAAAAGTCCAGTTTTTAACATATTTTTCTGGTTCTCTGTTTTTCCCAATCTTAAAGGACTCTGTGAATCTCTGTGTTCTCTGTGCCTCTGTGGTGAAATTTTTTCCGACCATGCTTAGCCTCCATTCTTCCCAAAAAGAAAAGAATGGAAATCCCGGCGGATCCTTCCCTGGGCCCAAAGGGCGATTTTTTTGGGGTAAGGTGGTCAGTCAAACCCCGGCGTGCTCTAGGATGGCCTAACTACCTGCCTTCTTCTCCTCCGCGACCCGTTAAATCGCACTGGCACGCCTTAGTGTACCGAACGCCTATTGAA
>JAVBQR010000149.1:0-31864 GCA_031548865.1 Planctomycetota bacterium | reverse complement strand
CTCTTCCTTTTCCTAGTACTGGCTGTTTTGGCGTTTTTTTTGTGGTGTGTGGGTGGGCGTGGGGGGTGGGGTGGCACAACCAATGTTGATATTAGTACGAATGGTGCTGGTCTAGTCAATACTATCATAGATGAGGATGCGTTTCCGACTCATTGGTATTTCACAGATGGTGCTGGACAGCGTACCGCAAACCTGCCAACGACCACGGACGTATTTATTAAACCAACTGCAGATGGTGATAACGCATCATTGACTATCGGTAATGATTCTGGAGTAATAGTGCCCCCTACCACTGCGGGGACATTGAATATCAGAAGTTTAACCATTGGACCTTTAGACGGTGCGGATATTGATTCGACCGGATCAACTTTGAACATCGTAAGCGCGGACTCGGGCGGCGGCACTATGGTAAATATATCAAATAATTTGACTATTAGAGGTGATATTGCCAGTGGAAATCTACATATTATCAATATTCAAGGAACCTCCGCAACCACCAATGCCAACGAACTCTTTGCTCATTCATTTTTTACAAATGGTGATATCGTTACTTTTGGTATCGGTGGGAACGGTTTATTTGAGGTAGAGACAGCCGGTACTTTTGACCAAGTGGACTTCACTCTTGGGGACGGCACTACCAACAAAGGTCGTTTGTACCTAGCTAACAATACGATACTCACCAATGGTACCATTCTTGGTAATGCTCTTGTCGAAGGCGACATCACCTTGGGTGCCGGTCAATCTACCACGGCACTCGCAGGACAGGAGCAAGAATACACCGGTACCGTCACGCTAAAAGATGGCGCTACCATGACGGCAAACGCGGGCACCCTTAAGTTCCATAAAAATTGGCTTTCTGCACCTCCGGGCAACCCAAATGACAAAGTTGTCCTAACAAATGGCGGTACCGGCGATTTTCATCTAATCGATAACTTCAATGTCACCGGCGGCACGTTGCAGGTGAGTTCTGCTACTCCAAACACCATCAAGGTCGACGGAAACGGCATGACTTTAAGCGCTGATGGCATATTTGATGTAGATACAGATGCAATAGCAAATATCAATGACGAAGTAAACGGTGGCAGAGGCGACCTTCATGTTGCTAGAAACAATGGGATTATTTTGGATGGTACCGTCAACGCCCGTGATATGGTGGTGAAAGATAATGTCATAGGCAATGTCTATAATACTGCAACATCAGGCGGAACGATGAATCTCTCTCGCGACTTCACTGTTGAAAACGGTGCCGATGCCTACGGTAACGCCGCCGTCAAGACCATTGTTGAAGCTCAGGGCAAGATATACGGTAAATACCATGTAGCTGGCACCGCCAATGACAGCAACTGGTACAAGAACGGATTGGTTATAGGACAAACCGGGGATGTTGGTGAATTGATAGCCGACGACAACGCCACCATAACCACTGGCAACGTTATCGCAAGCAACCCAGCCGGTGTCACCGTAAACAGTAGTATAATTCAGGTTGCCACCGGCAAAACTCTCTCTTTCTATAACCCGCACAGCGGTATGGCAGATTTTGACTTCAACGGCCCCGACAATTACGTCAGTGGTAAGGTAGACCTGGTCGGCCCGAATACGGCTCCAAATCCGGTCACTGGTGGTTATTCGACCAAGGTCAACAACGCCGATGTAACTTTCACGGCGGCCAACTGGAAAACAAAGGACTACAAGCAATTTGGCGGCAATGTGATTCTCAACGGAAGGGCAGCCGGTACTGCCAATATCCTGGATACGGTATCTTTCAGCCAGAACGGCGGCCAGTTCGAAGCGGTAGCCTATAACAGCAATGTCAATGTTAGCGGTCCATCCCAGGCAAATATCACAGGCGGCGCGTGGTTCTCTTCCGTGGCGAATTTCCTGGGTGGGGCTAATTTCGACAACTCAACTTTCAAGGCTACGCAATTTGCTGACAGTATCACCGGCACCAATACAAAGAACCTGCAATTCAGAAATAACAGCACCATTGACCTAACCGATCACGACTTGACTACTCATAACTTCGGTAAAGTCATCGTCGACGACTCAAGTAATATCACTCTGGGCCTGAAGAGCGACAGCACCAATACGGAATTCAAGGTCATTGACACCAGCAAACCTGGTAATTACGGCATCCTGGATTCCAACTTGGAAAAAACCCTCCGCTTTGACCAGGATTTGTTGAACGCGATTCACAGCGGCGTCTCGATTATCGGTGAACCCCTCGTCGACGCCAAATTGAGTGGAGTGAATGGCGCAAGCGATTGGACGAAACAGAGCCTTTGGGGCGATTATAACCTGCACTACGACGGCGTGCACATTACTTCTCTGGCTGACTTTGACCGTACTAACTTTGATGACCCTAGCGATGTAAAGGATCAGATTGACGAAATGTTCGGTGGCAACACCTCCCTAGGCTACGCACAAAGTGCTGTTGACTTTGCACAGGGCAACTTGGTCTTCGCCCCCACCCTCAGCGGAGAACTTAACGAGGATCTTTATCGAGCCATGGCAGGCCCCAACCACCAGTTTGACTTCAACGGCACTAAAGGCGTCTTTGATAAGGGCTTCCTCCAGCTGTACAACGGTTCCAACCTCGCCAACCCGGTTTACATCTCCCGGGACGTGACCCGGAACCTCACGAACACCCTGTTCTCCAGAACCGACGCTTATCGCAGAGTCACCGAATGCGTCACTGCCAACTGCAGCACCGCTCTGGCGAACGCCAATGTCCTGAACGACCGGTATCTGAACCGGATTTGGGTCGGCGGCCTGGGTGACTACCAGAATGCAGCGGACAAGGATTTCTTCAGCGGTTACAAGTACAAGGCTGGCGGTTTGCAGTTGGGTTACGACCGGGCCTTTGGCGCCATGATTGCCGGCGTCTCCGCCTCCTACATCCGCGGCAACTACGAAGACAAAGCGGCGTTTGCGCATGATTCGAAAATCGAAAACTGGGCCTTCGACGCCTACGCGACTTACAACTTCTCTTCGGGCTTCTTTGCCACGGTCGCTGGCGGCTACACCTACTCGAAGAACAATCTGCGCGAGCTTTACGGTGTCGACACCGACCTGGACCTTGACGGCGGCTGGGTTGGACAGAAGAACCACACTAACACCTGGTGGGCCAGCGGCAAAATCGGTTACGACATCGAGGTCTGCGACAACTTCTCCATCAGCCCCTCGCTTGGCGTCAACTGGTGGGATTCCAGAGGTTCGGCCTACAACGCGAACCTGAACGGAACCGACTTCCTGAACTACTCCGGTATCAAGACCCACGGGGTTGAACTGCCGGTCGAAGTGCGCGTCGCCTACGACATCAACTTCTCGGATTTGGCGACCCTCACTCTTGAAGCCAACGGCGGCTACGCCTACAACTTCACTGACAACGGGGTCAAAGGCATGGTTACCGACCTCGACGTCAACAACACCAGAACCAAGGCCGGCAACTCGCGCTACGCTTACGGCCGTGACCTCGGTCACAACTCCTGGTACGCCGGCGCTGGCGTCAAGTTCCGCTACGACCACTGGGACATGGGCGTGAAGTACGACTACTACGGTCGGTCCGCTTACCAAGACCACCGCGTCACCGCCCAGGTCGGGTACTCTTTCTAGCCTCCCAAAGTTGGCCCCTCACCAACTTCCAACGTGGCAAAACCGTGACGGCCCGCCTTCGCAAGAAGGCGGGCCGTTTTCGTGGGTAATGGAATAAATTATTACTGGACTTTTGCAAAATCACCATTCAAACCGCCGAATGGCGATTTTGGAAGATCAAAAACCCTTGAAATCCGGGCAAAAACGATTTTTGCAAAGTGGCGATTGGCGGTTAAATCGCCACTTTGCAAAAGTTCAGTTATTAGGCGTTTACCGTGCTCTTACGTTTTTTTACTGCCGACTTCAATCGCGACCGCTTGGCGGGAACGGCGGCTTGAAGTATGCCGATCACCGTTTCGCTGACGCTCATACCCGATGTTTCCGCCACTTTGGAAAGTCGTGAATAGATGTCTGCCGGGATGGAAAGGGGAATGTCGGCGTATTCGGGCTGGTCAGGTGTTTTTCCACGGCGCTTGCAGGAAGCAAGGTAAAAGTCGATTGCTTCGTGGAAGTCTTTTTCCGCCTCGGCCACGCTGTCACCATGAAAACCTATGATATCCCGTATCCCAAGCACGCGGCCCACCAGGCAGCCATCTTCGGAGCTGTATTCCAACCGGGCCGGATAGCCTTTATAATGCATTATATTCTCACTCATGGCTTCTCTCCCAAAGATTCTAAAAAACCCCGTACTTCCTTAATATGATACGGCCTGGCTTCCTTCTGCGGATGCGGGCGGTGCGTCGGCCAGTCCAGCCCGTCGCGCGTGAACAATATGCGTGAGCCTTCCCCTTCTTCGACCTCGCATCCCAACGCGGATAACAAGGACTCTATATCGCGAAAACTGAGATTGTGTGGCAATTGCTTCGCGAATATCGCTTCCAATACTCGGCGTTGCTTTTTATTCATCGTTCACATCCGATATGGGTCTCATAAAAAAATGCACTCCAAAAAAATATTTTCTCTCGTCTGCGCCTGAACGCCAGTAAAAATCATCTTGCAGTAAAGGTTCGGCCGAACCTAGCGGTGAGCGTCACCCCTATGGAAATCCCGGTCATGCGGGGTCCGAAGGGTCCGTACCGAGCGTCTATTGGGATTGTGGAAAGGTGTATCGTCCCGTCAGACGAGGAAGCAAGGGAGGAAATCACTTTTTCAGCCTGCGGTTAGGCGAAAAAAGTTATTTCCGACCGAGCTGACGAAGTATGACGGGACGAGACACCTTTTCACAATTTCAATAGACGTTCGGTACCCTTATGGCGTGCCAGTGCGATTTAACCGGTCGCGGAGGAGAAGAAGGCGGGTAGTTAGGCCATCCTAGAGCACGCCGGGGTTTGACTGACCATCTTACCCCAAAAATTTACTCTTCGGGCCTCGGTAAGGATCCGCCGGGATTTCCATTCCTTTCTTTTATAGATGGGAATGGGGGGTAAACACGCCCTTGGAAGTCACGCCTTTGGCAAACATGCCCTTGGCAAACGAAAGATGGCTCCGTTTCACACGGAGCCACTTTACCCAACCGCTAATATTGGCGACGCCGTCCTCAGGAAGACACAAAACACACCAAGTCGTCTTCGGTATATACCGGTTCGCCGATATCCTCCTTAATCGCCCCGGCCGCGATCGAAAAGCCCTGGATCGCGTTCTGGAAATCGTTCTGGTCGCCAATCACCATGAGGAGCCCGGTCTGGGCCAAACCGCTCGGGAGCACGAAATACTGTATCGCTTCCTCCAGGGGTTCGTCGTCCATGCACATCGAGGTGAAGGGGGTACCATTTTTGTCGAAATCGCCTTTTTCCGCCAATTTATTGAAAATATCGACCAGCGCGCTGCTTTCCTCGCCTCGACAGACCGCCTGGACGCAGCCGTGGTCGATTAGTTTCTCGGCGTAACTTTTCAGTATTCCCTCGTCTACATCGCCGGTCATGTCCACCAATGCGGTGAAGGTGCCGGCCGGGAAGGGAAATCGCAAATCGCTCCCGTGCGCCCGCATGGCGTAAAAACGTTGATCATGAATAGTGCCCAAGCTTATTCCCCCGACCATGCCCGCCAATACCGCTTCACGTTGCCGAGCGGTGCCGTTAAAAAAAGATTCAGTCACGTCCCATCCCTTCCAGGATCTGAAAGTCGGCGCGGCCGCCTGTCAGGGTCTCCCCCCTGCACAAAATGCAAAAGGCCCTTCTCCCCGGCTTTTCCCCTAAAAACGCCCAGTTTCGGCCAGTTTTCCCGCAAAACCAGAGCGTTTTCCAAACACTTTTCCCCGGACCTGCCGCCAGCTCCGGGTCTATCCTATCGGTCACGCATAGCGAACGCCAATCCCAACTGCCGAAATTATTCACTTTATCGGATTTTCGTCAAGTCTCTTTTCACGCCTAATCTTGCCTTTGTCGCGCTCTTCCTTATAATACGCCATGGTGCCAGCCCATAACCCCCTATAGTACGGTAAACGCAGGGGCCGGCGGCAAAATATTTCCAAAAAACCCCTGACCAATTCGGAGAGCACATGCCCGCAAGCATCATCGACGGCAAAGCCGAAACCGCCCATATCCTATTCGAGGTCGCATCCGGCGTCACCGAACTCCAGCGCCTCGGGAAAAAAGCCTGCCTCGCCGCCGTCCAAGCCAATGACGACGCCGGTTCCATCTGGTACGCCAAGGCGCAAGCCAAGCATTGCGAGGAACACGGTATCGATTACCGCCTGATCAAGCGTTCCGCCGTCAGTTCCACCCAGGCCATTCAGGAGGAATTGCGCATTTTATCCCAGGACCCCGAGGTTTCCGGCATCATCCTCCTAACCCCGTTGCCCCCCGGCGTCGATTACCTCACCCTGGTGCAGTCCATAAATCCGCTGAAGGATGCCGAAGGGGTACATCCCGCCAATATGGGTAGGCTGCTCGTTTCCACCCAGGTCAATCCCGCCCCGTGCACCGCCATGGCGGCGCTAACCTTGATTAAAAGCGTCCGTCCCGAGCTTTCCGGTGCCCGGGCGCTGGTTATCGGCCGTAGTGCCACGGTGGGTAAGCCCTTGGGGCTCCTGCTATTGGCCGAACACGCCACCGTCACTATCGCCCATACCCGTTCGGATCTGCGCGCCTGCATGCTCGAAGCCGAGGTGGTGGTGGCTGCCGCCGGCGCTTCCGGCGCCCGCTGGAAAGTTTACGAGAAAAAGCTCCAGGCCTGGAAGGACGGCCAGGCCGAGCGGCCGGATCGTCCCAGCCTCGAACCGTTGGTCACCATGGACATGGTGCGCCGCGGCGCCGTGGTCATCGACGTCGGTGACAATTATATCCCGGTGGCGTTGGACATCAACGGCGAAGCGACCCTTGACGGCAAGGGCCGTCCCGCCATGCGTTACGCCGGCGACGTCGATTTCGACAAAGTCCGCGAGGTGGCCGGTTACATTACCAATACCCGCGGCAGCGTCGGACCGCTGACCAACGCCTTCCTGTTATTAAATGTGGTGCGGGGCGCTTTGGGTCTGGCGGGGGTGGCTGGGAAATGATTATACTCGGAGTCGATTTGGGTGACCGCCGAGTCGGTTTTGCCATATCGGACGAGGCGGAGCGTCTGGCGGTGCCGTCCGGTTTCGCGGCGGTGCGGAGTCTCGACGAGGCTTTGGCCGCCGTATTGGCGAAAAAAACGGCGGAAGGGGCGGAATTGATCCTTCTCGGGAATCCCGTTAATATGGACGGCCGGCCCGGCCCGAAGTCGCGTGAAGCCGCCCTGTTTGCCGGCCGGCTGGAAGAATGCGGCGCGGCGGTGCAACTGTGGGACGAGCGCCTGACCACCAGCGAGGCGACCCGCCTCCTCAAGGAAGCCGAGCATTCCCGCCGCCGGCGGAAGACTCTCGTCGATGCTCATGCCGCCCAGCGTTTGCTGGAATCCTTCCTCGAGTGGCGAAAAAAGGGGAGGGGATAATCAAGAATTTTATCCTTGCCGACAATTCCTCCGCAAAATTTCCCGCCCCGGGATTTTCTGCCCCCAAGTTTATCCCGCCCCGGTGAAAAACGTGAAAAAAGCCGCATTTGTCCCTGCATTTCCTCGCTTTTTCCAGGTTGCGGGATTCCTGCGCCTATCCGACAAGGTATGTTACCCCGTCGACTCCGTTTCATAAACGGCGATTTCGCCAATTTGCGGATTGACATGGCTATAGGTATTTTTATTATTATATAAAATACATATGACAGCGTCTTGTTGGCGGTTATCAGGTTATTTCCGTGGGACCCAGGGGCAATTCGGGACCACGATGAATTGGGAGCGAGGAAAAGTGTCGCTGATTATTGGCGTATTGGCAGCCATGATTTTCCTGTTTACGTACGGCCGGGAGTTGCTTCCGGTCCGCTCCTGTGTGCTTTCCGGCTTAATGGCGGTCGAGGCGGCGCGTGGTATCGCCGTGCGGATGCTCGCCTCAACAGCCCGGATGGCGCTTATGCTTAGACCTCTATGTTCTTCCTCGCTCGCAAGTTACCGGCATCCGGCGAATTCTCCGCCGGCAGGAAGGTCGATCTGGGCTTACCCCTAACCTGACAACCAACCCCAAAGGTGCCTTTGGCCGTTCCAACATCCCGCCGTCTCATCTCGTTATCATGACAACATAACGACCGCAGTGGCGCGGTTTTTCAATCGTTCCCCAGGCCACCGGGGCCGGGAGAGGCGTGTATTGTTCCGCTTTTCCCCGCCTGTCGCACGGGAACGAGTTAACGTCGGACGCGGGTCCGGGGCCGGCTTGCATTTGGGAAGGTTAGTGATATGTCGACGTTGTTGGGAATTGTGCTTTTTTTGCTGGGCGGCGGTTTGGGACTGGTGGCCAAACACCTCTATGCGCTCAGCAGAAAGACCCGGGCCGTGAACGAGGCCCAGGAGATTATCCGCCTTGGGCACGAACAGGCGGCGAAGTTGCGCCAGGAGGCGGAGGTAAAGTCGAAGACGGAACTCCTGGCGGCGCGGGAGCAATTGGAAAACGACATCAAGAACGAACGCAACGAAATTAAGCAGCAGGAAAAACGGTTGGTGAAGCGCGAGGATAATCTCGACCGGAAATCGGAGGCGCTGGAAGAGAAGGAGGCGCAGCTCCGGGGACTCGAGGACAAGCTGGACCGGAAGCACCAGGATTTGGGGGTGCGCGAGTTGGAGATTTCCGAGCTTATTGGTCAACAGCGTAACAAACTTCATGAAATTTCCCTCCTTACCGTGGAAGACGCCCGGAAGGAGGTTCTAACCCAGACGACGCAGGAATTGGACCACGAGATCAGCGTATTGGTTGAACGGGCGAACGCCAGGGCTAAGGAAATGGCGGACGAGAACGCCCGGAAGTACATATCCACGGCGATAAACCGCCTGGCGGTGGATTACACGACAGAGCACGTGGTATCTACGGTCGAGCTCCCCTCGGATGAAATGAAGGGGCGGATTATTGGCCGCGAGGGCCGGAACATTCGCGCCTTCGAGAATGCCACCGGGGTGGACGTGATTGTGGACGATACGCCGGGGGTGGTGGTGCTGTCCGGTTTCGAGCCGATTCGCCGGGAGATTGCGGTGCGTTCGATGAAGAAGCTGGTGGCGGACGGGCGAATTCACCCGAGTCGCATCGAGGAGGTGGTGCAGAAGACGCGCGATGAAATGGAGAAGGTGGTCGAGGACACGGGGAAGGCGGTGGCGTTGGAGTTGGATGTGAGGAACTTGAAGCCGCGGGAAATCATGTTGCTGGGCCGCTTGAAATTCCGGACCAGTTACGGCCAGAATGTTTTGGACCATTCCCGGGAAGTCGGTTTTTTGGCGGGGATAATAGCGGCGGAGATTGGTTTGGACGAGGCGTTGGCGCGGCGTTGCGGGCTACTACACGACATAGGGAAGGCGGTCGATCACGAAGAGGAGGGGACGCATCCCGAGCTTGGTGGCGAGGTGGCGAAGCGTTGCGGCGAGGCGCCGGAGGTGGTGAATGCGATAACCGCGCACCATTCGGACACCTCGGCGGAGACGCTTTATGCGACGATAGTACAGGCGGCGGACGCGATGTCGGCGGGGCGGCCGGGGGCGCGGCGCGAGACGCTGGAGAAGTATGTCAAGCGTCTCGAGCGTCTGGAGGCGATATCGAACAGTTACAATGGGGTGGAGCGTTCGTTCGCGATTCAGGCGGGGCGCGAGTTGCGGGTGATTGTGAAGGCGGAGAAGATAACGGATTCGGAAGCGGCGCGGATGTGCAGGGATATCGCGAAGCAGATTGAAACGGAACTGACCTATCCCGGCGAAGTGAAGGTGACGTTGGTGCGTGAATATCGTATCACGGAATATGCGCGTTAGCACTTCGGTTGCGGGTTCCTAGGCGGCGGGTTATTCGGGGAGATGATGCAGAAACACCTCAATTTATAAATCAAATACCGCGAAGGCTTCCGTCCTTTCGCGCCGTCGGTGCTGGTCGGAGACCTTCGCGAATATTTCGACATTGACTGCACTTCGCCTTACATGCTACTGGTCGCACCGGTGGCAGAGTCGATTCGGAAACCCTTGCCTGACAATTACGATAAACTGCCCTTGTACGAGCGCCTCTACCCTATCCGTTCGACCCTGCCGGCAGTCACCCATGTCGATTATTCGGCGCGTATCCAGTCGGTGGATGCGGCGATGAACCCACGTTACGCTGCGCTGCTGGAGGCGTTCAAGCGGCGCCACGGCTGTTCGGTAATCGTCAACACCAGCTTCAACGTACGCGGCGAACCCATTGTCTGCACTCCCGATGATGCCTACCGTTGTTTCATGCGCACGGAAATGGACTACCTGGTAATGGGCGAATCACTGTTTGCCAAATCGGAACAGCCGGCCCTGAAGGAGAAGGATGATTGGCGCCAGGAATTCAAACTGGATTGACGGGACGGCCTGAAACTCTCGCGATATTAAGGAACAATCCGCATGACGCAATTCGAACTCGCGCCCGCCGACGGAGTGGATCCCAAACAGGTTCCGGAACGAATCCTGGCGGGAGGCATTTCCATGCCTGCCCTCGGCCTCGGCACATTCTCGAACGATCGTTTCACGAACGCCCAGGTTGCAGAGGCGGTGGCTGTGGCTTTGAGCGTCGGCTACCGCCTGGTCGACTGCGCCGCCGCCTACGGCAACGAAAAGGAAATTGGCGAAGCGTTCGCCGCCGCCCTGAAAGGCGGCTTGCAGCGTGAAGAGCTTTTTGTCACCTCGAAATTGTGGAATGATTGCCACGCCCCGGAGAAAGTCCGCCCGGCGCTGGAAAAAACTTTGCGCGACTTGCGGCTGGATTATCTCGACATCTATTACATCCACTGGCCATTCCCAAACACCCATGCGCCCGGTGCCGCCCACGACAGCCGTTCACCCGAGGCCGTCCCTTTCGACCCCGCCGCCTATCTGGAAACTTACCGGGAACTTGAAAAAGCGCTGGACGCCGGGTTAATACGCAATATCGGCACCTCCAACATGACGGTGGCGAAACTGCGCCTGCTACTCCCTGAGGTGCGTTACCGGCCGGTGGTGAACCAGATGGAAATGCACCCCTGTTTCGCCCAGCCGGAGTTTTTCGCCTACCTGCGTGGAGAGAGCATGTGGCCGGTCGCCTATTGCCCGTTGGGGTCGCCGCTCCGGCCGGAACGGGACACGGCGCCTGGCGATTTGGTGGTGATGGAGCAGCCGGCAATCATTGAACTCGCCCGCAAGCACCGCCTGCATCCGGCGCAAATTTGCCTGAAATGGGCGGTTCAACGGGGACAGGTGCCGATTCCCAGTTCGGTGGTGCGGGCGGAATTGGCCGCCAACCTCAAGGCGGTCGTCGCCGATCCGCTGAGCGAAGCGGAGATGCGGCAGATGGCGGGAGTGGATGCAAATTGCCGCCTCATCAAGGGACAGGTATTTCTCTGGGAAACGGCGCGATCTTGGCGGGATTTGTGGGATGAGGAAGGCATATAAGGAATAGCCTTCCCCGAGGGAGAAAACGCCCCGCTCCCGCCTCACTAAGCATAATCACAACCAAGCACCGCGCCTTCACTGGCCGGACCAACCAGCCTCGCATACCGCGCCAGCCAACCCTTACGTTCCGATGGAACGAACGGTTGCAGCGCTTGCCGGCGTTTCTCCAGTTCCCCCGCGTCCAAGCGGACATTGATGGCGCTGCCGGGAATGTCAAGGTCAATAATGTCGCCGTCAACCAGCAAAGCGATTTCTCCGCCCGAAGCCGCTTCGGGACAGACGTGGCCAATCGACGCGCCCCGGGTCGCCCCGGAAAAGCGGCCGTCGGTAATCAGGGCGACGTCCTTGTCCAAACCCATGCCGGCCAGGACCGAAGTGGGATTAAGCATCTCGCGCATGCCCGGGCCACCCCGCGGACCTTCGTAGCGGATAACCACCACATCCCCGGGTTTGATGCCGCCGGCGTAAATGACCCGGATGGCCTCGTCCTCGCCGTCGAACACCCGTGCCGGACCGCTGTGGCGTAGCATCTGTGGCGCCACCGCCGAACGCTTGACCACGCATCCCTCCCGGGCGATGTTACCCCACAACACGGCGATGCCGCCGCTATGGTCATATGGGTTATCGATACTGCGGATGACCGCGCCGTCCGCTCCCGCCACTCCCCGCAGATTGTCCGCCAGGGTCAGACCGGTCGCGCTCGGGAGGTCGCCGGCGATCAAGCCGCCTTTCGCCAATTCGGCCAGCACCGCCGGAACTCCGCCGCATTCGTGCAGGTCCTGGATGTGGGTCGGACCCGCCGGCGCCAGCCGACACAGGTTCGGCACCCGGGCGCTCAATTCGTTGATGCGTTTGAGATCGAGTGGAACTTCGGCTTCCCTGGCAATCGCCAGCAGGTGCAGGACGCTGTTCGAGCTACAGCCCAGGGCCATGTCCAGGGTCAAGGCGTTGTCGAAAGCGCGCGGGGTGAGAATGTCCCGGGGCCGGAGATTTTTCGCCAACAATTGCATCACCTGCATGCCGGCCTCCTTGGCCAGCCGCAAGCGGGCGGAGTAGACCGCCGGGATGGTCCCATTTCCCGGCAGGGCCAAACCCAGGGCTTCCGTCAGGCAGTTCATGCTGTTGGCGGTGTACATGCCGGCGCAGGAACCGCAAGTCGGACAGGCGCTTTTCTCTATTTCGGAAAGTTCCACTTCCGACATTCGGCCGGCTTTGTGGGCGCCGACCGCCTCGAAGAGGGTGGACAGGCTGATTTCACGTCCGCCCTGCCGTCCCGCCAGCATCGGCCCGCCGCTGACGACGATGGCGGGCAGGTTGAGCCGCGCCGCCGCCATCAACATGCCGGGGACGACCTTGTCGCAATCGGGCACCAGCACCAGGGCGTCGAACCCATGGGCCATGGCCATGGTCTCGATGGAATCGGCGATGAGTTCCCGCGACGGCAGGGAATACTTCATGCCCTGATGCCCCATGGCGATGCCGTCGCAGACCCCGATGGCGGGCAGCAATATCGGCAGCCCGCCCGCCATATAGACCCCCGCCTTCGCCGCCGCCGCGATTTTATCCAGGTGCATATGCCCGGGGACGACCTCGCTGTATGCGGACACCACGCCGATAAGCGGCCGGCTCAATTCCGCCTCGGTGTAGCCGCAGGCATAGAACAGCGACCGGTTCGGCGCCCTTTCCGCACCTTGGGTGACGGCCGCGCTCCGGGCCGTGGCTGGCTTAGTCATGGTATTTCCCCTGATTCCAACTCATGAGTTTCCTTAATTCCTTGCCGACTTTCTCGATGGGATGCCCGGCTTCACGTTCCCGCATGGCGAGGAAGTTCGCCCTGCCGCCGGCCCGGTTTTCGGCGATCCAGCGGGACGCGAACTGGCCTTCCTGGATTTCCCGGAGCATTTTCCGCATTTCCTTACGCGTTTCTTCCGTGACGATGCGGCGTCCCGAAGTGTAATCGCCGTATTCGGCGGTGTCGCTGATCGAATAGCGCATCAGGGACAGTCCGCCGGCATTGACCAGGTCAATTATCAGCTTCATCTCGTGGAGACATTCGAAATAGGCCATTTCCGGGGCATAACCCGCTTCAACCAGGGTGTCGAAGCCCGCCTTGATGAGCTCCGTCACCCCGCCGCACAGCACCGCCTGTTCGCCAAAAAGATCCGTTTCCGTCTCTTCCTTGAAGCTGGTCTCGAGAATTCCCGCCCGTCCGGCGCCGATGCCGGCGGCGTAGGCCAGGGCGAGATCCTTTGCTTTTCCAGAACGATCCTGGTGCACCGCGACGAGGGACGGCACACCCTGTCCGTCGACAAATTGGGAACGGACGGTGTGACCCGGTCCCTTGGGCGCGACCATCGCCACGTCGCAATTTTCCGGCGGCAGGATTTGCTTGTATTGGATGTTGAAGCCGTGCGCGAACAACAGAAGCGCGCCGTCCTTCAGGTTCGGGCCGATTTCCTTTTCGTAGATGCCGGCCGCGAGTTCGTCCGGAACCAGCATCATGACGATATCCGCCGCCCGCACCGCTTCCGCCACCTCCCGCACCTCGAGGCCCTTCTCGGCGGCCCTGGCGCGGGATTTGGAGCTGGACCTGAGGCCGACGACAACCTTGACCCCGCTATCCTTGAGATTGAGGGCGTGGGCGTGCCCCTGGCTTCCGTAGCCGATGACGGCGACGGTTTTCCCCTTTAAGAGGGACAGATTGCAATCCCGATCCTGGTACACTTTTTTCATCGCTGTTCTCCTTCGGTAAATGTGCGGTAAAATTTTCAAAGACTGCCTACTCGCCTCAATCTTGATCGCAATAAATCATATCCTTGTTCGAACCCCCCGGCGGGATGATGGGGTAAACCCGTTCGCTGAAATGCACCGGACAATCGATGACACAGGGCCCGCCGACGGAAAACGCCCGCTCGAGGGTGGGGCGGATGTCCTCCGGGCGCTCAATGCGGAACCCAGTCGCTCCGAAAGCTTCGGCCAGTTTGACATAGTCGGTTTTCCGATCCATCTCGGTGAAGGCATAACGTTTTTTGTAAAATAGCGTCTGCCATTGGTGCACCATGCCGAGGACCCGGTTGTTCATGATTAGGACAACCAGCGGGATCCGCTGCGTGACCGCCACCGCCAATTCGGCCATATTCATGTGGAAACAACCGTCGCCGGTAATCAAGACGACCTGGCGCTGAGGATTACCCAATTTCGCGCCGATGGCGGCGCCCATCCCGTAGCCCATGGTCCCGAGACCGCAGGAGCTGATGAAAGTTCGCGGCTGGGAGAACTGGAAATACTGGGCGGTGAACATCTGGTGCTGTCCGACATCGGTGGCGACGATGGCGTCCGGCGGAAGCAATTTCCGGAGTTCGCCGATTATGGCGTGCGGGGTCACCTTGTTGTCGGCGCCGACGGGCAGGGGATTCCTTGCCTTGTGGCTGAGGATTTGGTGAATCCATTGTTCATCCCGGGTTTTTTCCGCACCGGCATTCAGGCTGGCGAGCACTTCACCGACGTCTCCGACCAGGCCGATGTCGGCGGCAACGTTTTTGGAAATCTCCGAACTGTCGATGTCGATATGGATGATTTTGGCTTTGGCGGCAAAGCTGGTGCGGTTCCCCGCCACCCGATCGGAGAAACGCGCCCCGACCGCGATCAGCGTGTCGCATTCGCGGGTGGCCATGTTGGCGGTAGGGGTTCCGTGCATGCCGACCATGCCGAGATAGAGGGGATATTCCCGCGACACCGCCGACAACCCCATCATGCTGACGCAGACCGGGGCGCCGATCTTCGTGGCGAAATCCACGAGCACCGCAGAAGCGTCGGAAAACACCACCCCGCCGCCGGCGTAAATCAGCGGGCGTTTGGCCTGGCGAAGCGCTTCGCCGGCTTCGGCCAGCGCGGCGGGATCCGGCTTAGGGTTCGGGCGGGGCAGGAAGCGCTCGGCCGGCCGGAACTCGGTTTTCCTGGCGGTGACGTCCTTCGGGATGTCGATGTGAACCGGGCCCTTGCGACCCGAATTGGCGATGGTGAAGGCTTCGCGGATGATTTGGGGAATCTCCTCCGGATTCTTGACAAAAAAATTGTGCTTGACGATGGGGTTGGTGAGCCCGGTGCTGTCGACTTCCTGAAAGCCGTCCCGGCCGATGAGGTCCATCGGCACGTTGCCGGTGATGGCGACCAGCGGCACCGAATCCAGATAGGCGGTGGCGATGCCGGTGATCAGGTTGGTCGCCCCCGGACCGGAAGTGGCCAGGACCACTCCGGTCCGGCCGGTGGAGCGGGCGTAGCCGTCGGCGGCGTGGGCGGCTCCCTGTTCGTGGGATGAAAGGATGTGGCGGATTTCCCGCTGCCGATCGTAGAGCGCGTCGTAAATATTCAGAACCGTGCCGCCCGGGTAGCCGAACATCAGTTCGACCCCCTGATCGACCAGGGATTGGATGAGGATTTCTGCTCCGGACATTATCATTTTTCGGCTCCTGCGTTACTGTTACGTGTCAATTCCGACCTCTTCGCAATGCGCTTCCGGCACGGTTTTCCCATTGCCGGAAGTTCGAAAAAGTCACGATTCCATGGTGATTTTGTATCCCGCCGATTCCAGCCGGCGGAACAACTCCTCGCCATGCTGCCGCCCGCCCACTTCGCACGCCACATGCAGAATGGCGTCGTTCAAGTCAAGCCCGGTGCTTAGACGATCGTGCTGGACCATGATGATGTTGGCGCGGCAGTCGGCGACGATGATCGAGAAATTCATCAGGCTGCCGGGCGAGTCCGGCATGACGGTGGAGAATTTGATTTGCCGGCCCCGGGTTATCAGGCCTTTTTCCACGATTTTATGGATAAAACTGACATCTATATTACCTCCCGATAGCACCGCTACCGTCCTGAGTCCGGACAGATCGACTTTTTTACGGAGCGCGGCCGCCAGCGATACCGCCCCGGCGGGCTCGACCACCATTTTGTTCCGCTCCAGCAGGAGCAGTATCGACTCGGCGATTTCGTTGTCCGATACCGTTACCATGTCGTCTACGTACTTGCGGATATACTCGAGGTTCAGGTCCCCCGGCGTCTTCACGGCGATGCCGTCGGCAATGGTGTGGACGGCCGGCGAGGTTACCAGGCTGCCGGAATGGAAGGAGCGCACCAATGCGTCGGCCCCTTCCGCCTGGACGCCGATGACCCTTACCCGCGGGTTGATGCTCTTGATGTAGAAAGCGATTCCGGCCAGGAGGCCGCCGCCACCCGCCGGCACCAGGACGGCGTCCACCGCCGGCATGTCGCGGAATATTTCGATGGCGACCGTGCCTTGGCCGGCGATGACGTCCGCGTCGTCGAAGGGGTGGACGAAGGCGGCACCGGATTCCTCCTGAATTTCCCGGGCTTTGGCATAGGCGTCGTCGTAACAGGAACCGTGCAGGACTATTTCGGCGCCGTAGTCGCGGGTGGCGCTGATTTTGGCGATGGGGGTGGCGAGGGGCATGACGATGGTGGAGGCGATCCCTTGGCTGGCGGCGGAGAAGGCGACGCCTTGGGCGTGGTTGCCGGCGCTGGCGGCGACGACGGAGCGGAGATTCCCTTCGCGGGCCATTTTGGCGATTTTGTAATAAGCGCCCCGCACCTTGAACGAGCCGGTTTTCTGCAGGTTTTCGCATTTGAGAAACAATTCTGCGCCGCTCATCTGCGAAAATGTCCGCGAGGAACTGAGGGGTATCGCGTGGAGGACATTATGCAGGGCGGCGTGCGCACGTTCGATCTCTTTGACATTCATGGGTAGAATCCAGTTTGGCGGCAAGGTTGGTCAGTAAGGAAATGGGTCGAATGGCGGGAAATAAAAACGCCTTTCGCCGAGAAAAATCGGGCGAAAGGCGTGGTCGGTTTTTTTATGAATTCGGCGCCGTTACCGGCTACCTATGTCATATAAACGCGGCTTACGTTTTCGCCTGTCCGGCATAATAATAGCGATGCCAATAAGCGGAATAATGACGATCCCGCTTACGCATACGAGGCTATTAAGAATTTGCACCGGCAAAAACGACATTTGTAGGGGCTCCCAACAGTGGACAACCGAAGTAAATCGAACGACTGCCGTTTCGATGTTTTGCGTCCACTCAAAAGTACGGACGTAACTTACTGATCCGGATGACAATTGTCAAGTATTTTTTTTCCTCTTTTATAAATCACTGTTCATCCGCAGGCATGATCCTGTCGCTGTTTCGGCTAAATAGTGCCGCGGCAAGAAATAACTGGGCTTTTGCGAAACTTAAGAAATTAAACCTCCTCCTATACCCTTGGCTGGCGCTTATGGCGGGTTGCATTCCAGGAGGAGCATGGTCAGGTCATCCGTCAGGCCGGCGTCCCGGACATGCCGGTGGACGTCACCCTCCACCGTGGCGAGGGCTTCCCGGGGGGTAAGGCCGGAGGTCCGGGCCAACGCCGCCGCCAACCGATCCTCCCCGAATAACTCTTCGTCCCGATTCATGGCTTCGGTCACGCCGTCCGTATAAACGAAAAGGCGGCTGCCGGGGGGGAATGCGCATTCCATCCCGGAGTAAGCCACCGGTACCATCACTCCCAGGGGAAGCGCCCGGGGGCAGGGCATGACGTAGAAACCACGCCCGGGTTCGGCGGAGAGCGGCGGACAGTGGCCGGCGCTGGCGTACTTGAGGATATGGGTCGGTAGGTCGAGGACGCCGATAAACATGGTGACAAACATATTCTGCGGATTCTGCTCGGCGAGAATTTCGTTTATGCGCAGTAACATCTCCTCGGGGGTGGGGTCGTCGCGGGTCATGCCCCGGAAGAGCGTCTTCACCACCGACATGAACAATCCCGCCGCCACGCCCTTGTCGGAAACATCCGCCACCGCGAAGTACAATTTCTCGCCCTGTTGGAAAAAATCGTACAAGTCGCCGCCGACCTCGCGCGCCGGGCGCATGACGGCGTAAAGATCGTAGCGCCCGCCGGGTTCGGGAAATTTCCCGGGCAGGAGGCCGATTTGGATGTCCCTTGCCAGCTGCAACTCGCCGTCGACCCGGGCGGCCCGCGCCGTCTCCTCGCGGAGAAGCTCGATGTGCCGCGCCAGATTGCCGACCATTTCGTTGTACGTTTCGGCAAGCGTCTGTATTTCGTCCTCGTTCCCGGCCTTGAGGCGGACCGACAAATCGCCCCTGCCGAGTGAAAGCACGCCCCGGGTCAATTCCTCCAGCGGCCGCAACCCCTTCGCGACGCTCCGCCGCAGGAGCCAGAGGGACGCCCCCAATACCGTCAGCATGGCGATAACGGTTCCGCCCTTCAGTAGCCGCCCCCAGCTGGTAACGTTGTCCTCCAGCGTCCGGAAGGCGGAGTCCGTTTCCTCCGCCATGCCCGCCACCGCCTTCTCGACCTCTTCCATTGGCATGAGCACGCCAACCGTCCAGTTGGAGACTTCGCAGGGGGCGAGGGATACGAGATAGCGTTGCGAAGAGTCGGCCAGTTCCCACTGGCCTACCTTCCTGGCCTTGGCGGAGGCCAATGCCGCCCCTAATGCTGCGTCCTCGGTAAACAGCTCCGGAAAGGCGCGCCCATGCAGAGCCGCTCCGGTGGGGAAACGCTCGGGGAGGATGAAGACCAGGTTGTCGTCCAGGACGAAAACGGTACGGCCGTTGTCGCTGTGTTCGGCCGCCAGGTCGAACAATTTGGCCAGATGCAAATCCAGGCACAGCGCCCCGGCCAATTTGCCGTCCGACGCGGTGAAAGCTTGGGCAAGGGAGAGAACCTCGGTATTGGTCGAATAGTCCGGGTATATGGGGGTCCAAAACGGGCGGGGATGAGTTTTGAAAGCGTTCCGGTACCAGTCACGCCGCCGGGGATCGTAGCCCTCCCCAGTATGTTTCCCATTGGCGACGAAAAAATCGCCGTCCTCCCAGGCGAAAACCAGAAAACCCACCGCCGGATTATTTCGCCCGTACTCGTCGACAATCCTTCGCGTCAAGGCCCGATCCGCCCCGAGCCGTTCCAGGGCCGCCAGGGACTTGACGCCCACTTCTACGGTGGCGGCGGCGGAGTCGATGTCGTGGGAGATTTCGAGGCAGGACTGTTCGAGCGCGTCCCGCCAATAGGAGCGGGCCGAGGCGAGATTCATGCCGAACAGCTTGCTGTGCAATTGGCCGATGGCCCGAAATGAATTATCCCAAATGCGGTCGAACCCGAAGAAAAAAATAGCCATCATGGCGACGGCCATGGCGAGCATGGCGACGGCACTGGCGAAAACCAGCTTGCGGCGCAGACTCCGGCGGGGCGGGTTCTGGTTCATGCGATGTCGATCAGGGAGTCGAAGCCAACGGTGGTGAGGATTTCCCGCACAAACGGGCTTGGCCGCACGACGCGGAGGCCCCCGCCGCGCCGGCGGGTCAGTTCGAGAATCTGCAGTATCACCCGTAGACCGGCGCTGGACATGTAGGTGACTTCAGCCATGTCGAGTTCGACCTGCTTCGCGTCCTCCGGGAGCTTGTCGACGGCTTTCCCCAGCGTCCCGGAATTCAGGGTGTCGAGCATTCCCTTGAGTTTAAGCGTTACGAGGTCTCCCTTTTGTTCCTGGATTATTTCCATGCTCATCCCCTATTCCATTCGCCTGTCCAGTATGCGGGGACACTTTCCCGTGCGCTGGTTGAATTCCAAATCGGACAACTTCCGCCATTCCACCCGGGTCTCCCCGACGACCCCGTTGTCAGTCGCCTCCTTGAGCATCGGCCGGCGCTCGTGCAGCTTGGCGATGATGTCGGCATTCAGTTCCTGTCGCGCCGCCGCTGTGCCAATACGGAGGAGCAGGCCGTCTCTCCCCTCGTTCCGGCTCATAACCAGCTGGATGGCGTCAAAATCCACGCCGCACTCCCGGAGAATTTCGGCGGCGTCCTCGGGATATACGCTCACATACGCCACCCGGGCGGCCTCGTCGCTCCGGCCCAGGAGGCGGAAGCGGCGGTCCGGCGTGCCCTCGGGGTCGACGAATTCGGCGAGGTCGCCGGCGGGGTAGCGGATAATCGGCATGAGGATCCGGTAGAGGGAAGTGATATACACTTTCCCAGGGCGGCCGACATCCCGGATCAGTTCGCCGTTGTCCGGATCGACCAGTTCCAGTTTGCAGGCCAAGTCCATGGTCCGGTGCTCGTTGAAGCCGCAATCGCGGTGATAATAGCCGATGATGCCGCCGTCATTGGAGGCGTAGGACATGGAGCGAAAAACGACCTGCTCGCCAAGGAGGTTGTGAATTTTCCGGCGTTGATCCGGATACAGCGTCTCCCCGGCGAAATAGACCGTCTCCACCCGAAAATCCTTCGGCATGATATTGCCGAGGCATTGGATGGTCTTCATAAGTAACGACGGCACGCCGGCAATGACGTTGATGCGGTGCTCGACAATGGCCTCGGCCAACTCCTCCGGCGGAAGAGTTCCGGACAGGCTGAACTGCACCACCGGTACCGGCGAAAAATAGAAAATGCTGTAGGAGTAGAGAAAACTCGCGTACATCCCTCCGCCGTAGAACAGGTTCGCCACCCGATCGCCGTACTGCAGCCCGCCCAGCGGCGCGTAAAGCCCGGTCAACTCGCACATGGTCCGCCATTCCTCCGCCGCGTACATGGTGTACTTGGGGGAGCCGGTGGTGCCGCCGCTTTTGAAAACCTGCCCGTCCATTTGCCGGCCGGTGAGGACCGTACCTTGCGTTCCGTGCATCGCCTTCCAGAAATCGCCTTGCACGAGAAGCGGCAATTCCTCCAGGTCGGGGTCGGGGCGAACGCCCTGGTACAGTTCCCGGTAAAACGGGGAATGCTCCCGCGCGAAACGGATAATATGCGCCAAGGGATAGACTCTCATCGCTTTTCCCCCAATGTGACGATGGCCTCGAGGACTTCCGCGAACTCCCCTTCGGTGGCGATGCGTCGGGGTTCGGGCACGCCGTCGGACAGATATTGCAGCATCAGGTAGTCTCCCCGTCCGCCGCAGGGCAGGAGTCCGGTGAACAGATACCCTAACTCCCGCGCCTGTCCGTAAGCGGCTGGCGCGGCCGGATCGTCCAAAGACAGGAGGAGCTCGATCATTTCCAGCTTGTTACGGAGAAACTCCCGGGTCAGGCGGGAAAGTTCCTGTCCGAAATCGCTTCCGGAGCGCCAGACGACAATCTTCCCGGAACGCATGAGCGAATTGATTTCCGATATCATTTCCGCCGGGCCGCTTCCGCCTGACCCGGCCCGGAAGACGCGTCCGACGCCGAGTCGCCGGTAAATACGTTCCAGGAAACCGCCGAGTTCCGGCGGCGCGTGCACGACGGCGGAGGTTTTGTCCAGGTTGAGCGCCTTGACGCTCACCGCCAAATCGAGGCGGCGGCCGTCCGGATTGTACTCGCTAATCATGTCGGCATTCGTGTACTGGAAGAGGAAGCCCGTAGCCACAAAGCCGTAGCGGAGCGCCAAATGCTGGGTGGCGGTGTGATAGGCGGTGGGCTGCATCATCAGGGCCTCGGCATCGAAGCCGGGAGCCGTTTCAATGAAATGCCGCATCATGGCGTCGAACAGTTTGTTTCCCCGGAACGGGCGCCGTATCACCACGGTCGCCATTTCCGGCATGCCGGGAATGAGGTCGGAGAAAGCCATGCCGTAATGCCCCGCGACCTGCCCGTGGGCGTTGAGGGTCAGGTAGGAACGCAAGCCCCCCCCGGTGATGAGTTCCCGGAAGCGCTCCGGATAATACAACCGTTCATAGCCGTAGGAATAGCCGTACTCATTGTGAATGCAGGAAATTGCCTTGATGATGTCCTCGCCATCCGGACGGGTGGGGCGGATGGCGAAGTCCAGGTCGAGCGGTGTCTCATCCCTGGCGCTCCGTTCCGCCGGGAGGGGCGGCGCGGGCAGGGCGGCCCGGAGGAAAAACCGCTGCCCGTCCCGCCCCAATTTTTCCATACCGCTTTCATCGGCCATTTTGGCGATGAGGAAGTCCTCTAAACCGACGGCGGCAGTGTCGGCCGCGTGGGGGTCGTAGCGGCTTTCCCCCTTCCAGTACGGCGCCCCCTTGTCGACAACGGACACTTCCAGGCTGCTGCCGGACAGCCCCAGGTCGACGCGGATTTCGCCGCCGCCGGCATAGGCGTTGGCGATGCGGTCCAGGAGAACCTCCTCGCAGGCCATGCGGAATTTCAGAATCCGGGCGGAATCGAGCCCGAGACCGGCGGCAAACTGATCGATGAAGGCCAGGGCCGGCGCCAACATTCGTTTGTCATCGGGAAGGAGAAGCGAGGCCAGGGGGTTCACGGGAGTCCTCCATAATTACTGAACTTTTGCCAAATGGCGATTTAACCGCCAATCGCCACTGTAGCGATCGTCTATCGGCCTGGATTCCGGCGAGTTACGCTTCCCCCGGTTCAACGCTTGCGGCGCCGGAATGACGTGTGGGGAGCAGTCCGACGTAACAGGATGCGAATTGGGGCAACACAGTTGCGATGCGCCTCCTATCACGCGCTGCACCAGTCTTCAAGCAAACCGGAGTAGCGTCCGGTTCATCCCGAACACCGGCCGGTATTCGAAGGCGTCGGCCATTCCCCGCACCAGGAACAGTCCCTTGCCGCCCGCTATTCCGGGTTGGACTTCGGAAACGGCGGCGGACGGATCGAATCCCCGCCCGTCGTCCCGGACCAGGAGCAGGATCTCCTTCTCTATTACAATGCGGACTTCCAGGTTGCGAGCCGAGTCGGCGGCGTCGTGGGTGAGGAGATTGGTCGCCAGTTCATCCACCGCCAGCATGACCTTGGCGGCGCGGCCGGACTCGACGCCGTTCTCTCCCAGGAAGGCCTGAATCCTCACCAGCACCTGGTGCAGGATCCCGGCGTCGGCGGCGAAGCGTTCGTCAAAAACCCGCTTTTCGTCGACAGGATCGAGCAGCAGGAGATCCTGTCCCGGGCGCCTTCTATATAGCGCCAGCGTCAGCCACAGGGCCATGGTCAACGCCTCCGAGATAATGAAACCGGTCCAGACGCCGTTAAGGCCGAAGAGCGACCCCAGCAGCATGGTGCAGCCCAGCAGGAGGACCAGGCTGCGGCACAGGACGATCAGGACCGAGAAACGCACCCGTTCGATAGACTGATAATAATAACTCATCAGCACGTTCCCGGTCATCAGGACGATGGCCGGTGCGTAAAGGCGGGTGGCGGTCACCGCCGCGGCGTGGAGTCCGGTTTCCCGCAAGCCGAAAACGTCGGAGAGGAGCCCGGGAAAAATTTCGAACACCAGCACCAGGAAGAGCGAGCCGGCGAGAGCGGTCCGCAAGGCCAGCCGCATGGTGGCGCGGATGGAGCGGGGGTTCGCCTCCCCATGGAACACGCTCACCATCGGCTGCATGGTCTGGCTCAACCCTTCGAACAGGGACAATGCGAACAGGCCGGTCTTGAGGACCACCGTATACACCACTATCCCGTCGTGCCCGGCAAGGCCGACGAGGAAATTGTTCAGGACGAGAATGGCCACGGCCTGATAGACGAAATCGAGCGATGTGCCGATGCCGCCGCCAAGGATTTGCCCCAGCCGGCGTAGGGAAAATGATAAGCGGAGGCGGAGACGGTTGGCGGGGGAAATAAAGTGGGACAGGAGAATTACCAAACTGACCACCTGCGACAGATCCGTCGCCCAGGCCGCCCCGGCCACTCCCATACCGAAACCTGCCACAAAGATCAGGTCCATCACGATATTCGCGGCGATTCCCGCGAACAGGCCAAGCATCGACAGGACCGGGCGTCCTTCATTACGGACGAAAAAGGCCAGGGCGGTGTTCAGGATAAACAGCGGGGTCGCCAGGAGAATAATGCCCGCGTAAGCGGCGACCAGGGGAACGCCTTCGTCACGCGCGCCGAGGGCGCGGGCGATGGGGTCGATTAGCGGCAGCGACAGGATCGCCGCCAACACGCCCGCTCCCAGCGCGGCGAATACGGCGTGGGAAAATACCAGGTTCGCCGCCTCCGCGTCCCCCCGCCCCCTGAAGACGCTCATGACCACCGAGCCCCCGACGGCGATCAGGGCCGCCAGGGTATTGATGATCATAAACACCGGGAAAGTGAGGGTGATGGCGGCGAGGGCCGCCTCGCCCACGAAATTGCCGACGATGATGCTGTCGGCCGACGAGGCAACGCTGGTGACCAGATTGATCATGAGTGATGGAAGGAGCAGGGCGAAAAACACCTTCCTGACGAGGGGGTCATGCATGGCGTTTGTCCACGACGTTACGGACCTTGCCGCCGGCGGAACTCATGACGAAGGCCTCCCGTCCCTGCGGCTGCACCAGGACCCGCCCGGTGCGGAGGCGTTCCGTTTCCTCGACCTCCGGGCAATCCCTCACCAGTACCGCGAGAGCCGAGTCTGCATCGAGTCCTTCCTCCACGCAGACCCGCATGATCGGCAGGTCGTCATATTCCAGGATGATCTGGAGCCAGCCCGAGTACTCCATTTCCCGGCCGAGAATTTCCTTGATGACGCCGTAATTGACGTAATTTGTGGCGAAGCGGAAGATGTCGCCGAACCGCCCGAGGAGTTCGAACTTCGCAGCTTTCCGCCCGCACGGGCAGGGCTCCGGAACATAACGGCCGAGGTCGCCAATCTCGAACCGGGCGACGCTGGAATTCTCGCGGTCCATGGGGCTGATGACCAGGCGGCCGACTTCACCGGCCGCGGCCGGTTCGTCACGGTCCAGCTTCAGGATTTCCAGATATTTCGAACCGAACAGGTGATGCTCACCCTTGCGGCAATGCGGGCAGGCGTAGCCGATTGAGCCCAATTCATTGCAACCGTACACCAATGACGCCACCCGCTTGACGCCGAAATCACGCTCGAGCAGGCGGACCTGCGCCGGATCGAAGTGCTCGCCGCCGTACAAAACCTTTTCCACCCCCCGGTAACTCGCCAATTTGCCCCGTTGCTCCGCGAAAAGGCGAACCAGGTAGGACGGCATGCCGATCAGGGTATTTACCCGGCAGGCAATAATCGCCTCCGCCACGGCGGCGAGATCCGTTTCGGCGGCCATGGGGAACTGGAGGGCGTCGATCGACTTCAAACCCTCGTACAGGCTGATGAAACCGCCGTACAGCGAACCGGCGAAAAACAGGTTCATGCAGCGATCGCGGGACGGATCGAACCCGGCGGCCATGATGGCCCGGCCCGCCGTGACATAGGTCATTTCCGCGTCGCCGCGGCTGTGGGGGGCGTAGACGGCTTTGCCGGAACTGCCGCCGCTCTTCAGGACAATTCCGCCTTCCCTCTCGTGGGCGTCTCCGGGTGAGAAGCGTTCCTTCGCCATAATCGGCGTTCCCGGCGGGAAGGGCGGCTCGGCAAGGGACGACATTTCGTTCAGATCCATCAAGCCGGCGGGAAGGCCGGCGCCGTCCAGGCTGACCCGCCGGACGTAGCGGCCGAGGGCGTAGACACCGTCGTGCGGCTCGCCGACATAGCCGTCCAGCATATGGCCGGGGGGAACAATTCGAGTAGCGCCGGCCCGGAAAAACAAGGGGGACAATTCCGCAACTTCGCCAGCGGTAGCGGCCAGGCCGACGCTTTGCAAGTAGGCGCGGTAGGGACGGAACGTTTCAATAATCGCCCCGCGCGGCAAGGCTTTTACCCGGAGCGTCCGGTATAGGGGCGACGGCTCGGGCTCCCGGTCGAACCCAACCAGGACCCGGAAATCGGGCGACGCCAGGACCGCCATATCGCCCAGCGTTTCGGCGCAATGCGCGAGTTCCAGCTGGGTGGTTATTTCCGCCTGTTCGGCGTCGGCGATGTCGTGAAGCGGGTACTGCGGGGAAGTCGCCGACAAGGCGGCGTGCATTTCCCGGGCGAAAGCCAGGAGCTCGTCCCGGTCCTCCGTTTCGTAATACACCAGTTGCGGGGCGCTGCAGGCCTGCTGTTCATTGGCGCATACATCGCGGGCTATTCCCTCAAGGGCGGCGGCACTGCGCCCGGCGGCGCTGACATAGGCGAAGCTGATGCGGTGCCCCCAGGCGATGACCGGCGTTCCCGGCGGGGTGAGTTTCCTGACCCCGGCCACGGCCGCGTCCGACCCCCAGACCGCGATGGCGTCGCAGAGGCTGAACAGGGCGGACAGGGTCGCTTCGTCCTGCGAGGAAATGGGATAGACATGGATGTAGGGGCAGAGTGAGGGGTCGATGGCGCATAGCGCCTCGGCCAGTTCCATGGCGACCGCTCCCGCGCCGCGCGCGGTTTTCACCAGATTGATGTTCCCGGTAATCAGCCCTTCGACGGCGCTGAGGAAGGGGAGCATGGGGTCGTTCGCGGAGGTGACGTGGCCAAGCACGCCCACGGGCAGCCAGCCCTCCAGGGCGCTTTCCCGGGCCCGGGGGCGGGTTATTTCCAGGGGCAGGCCGCCGAGTTCCCGGCGGATTTTCCGGTGCAGGGCGTCACGGTGGAGAATTTCCGCCGCGCCTTCCCTGGCGGCATGCGCTTCGCTTTGGGTCAGTCCGAGTTCGGCCAATTCCTTTCCCAGGAAACCGGCGTCCGTCTTCAGCCGATCTCCCAGGCGGGACAACGCCTCAACCGTCGACCGCACCCGTGCGGCGGTAGCGCCGGCAGCGCGGGTCAGGTCGGCGGTTATGGCACTTTGCAGTCCGCCCAGAATTTCTTCGGTCGAGGGGAAGGATTTTCGCTTGCCGCGGACGATGCAGTCCATGTGATTTCGCTCCGGATGAGGTAAGTTAGGCAACTTTCCAGGTGGCGGCGCCGGCTCAGCGCTTCAGCAATTCGCTGGCGGCGATGGCGCAACTCTTGCTCTGGCTGGTGCCGGCGCGGCCGAGAATTTCCATCCAGGGCGTCCGGATGCCGCAGCCGCAACTGCCGGCGTCACGCATGACGGCGCGGTCCCCCATCATGACCGACAGGGCCGGCACGCTGGACAGGTGCGGGGTGACGAAGGATGCGAAGCCTTCCCGGCCGAAGCCCAGCGGCTCCAGGGTGCGGAAATCGCGGATATACATGCGCGAATAGATGGGGATGTGGAAATTGTGGCGGGGGCACTCCAGATAGGGGACGGAATGCTCGGTCGAGCCGTAGCCGTCGCGGCAGTTGCGTTCGGGGAAGCCGAGAGTCGCTTCGACCAGAGAGTAGAGTTCCCGCTTGTCGATGCGTTGCGAGGCGTAGCCTTTCCAGCCGCCTCCCAGCATGGTCATGCTGTCAGGGTGGAGGCGAAGGGGCGGCAGGCCCATGTCCCGCATTTGCTTGAGGGTGAAATAGAGAAACGAGGGAAAGCCGAAGATCCGCACCGGCAGCCCGGAGGCGGCAAAGCGCTGCAAGGCGGCGATGACGCCGTGGACGTCGAAGTCGTGGCCGGAACCGTTATAGCGGAGGGCGTAGACCACTTCCCGCCCCGGCGCGTACTGCATCAGCCCCTGGTCGGTTTTTGCCGTTCCCAGTTCCCCCTGGCCGGGTTTGTCCGCGGGTTCGTAGGTGTAGAGGAGGTAGTTGCAGGGCGAGTCCGAAACGAAACCGAAATAGCGCATGCTCCGGCCGACCATCTCCTGCCCGAAATCCCAACTCGCCTGGTCGAAAAACATCTGGCTTTTTTGGCCGGAGGTGCCGGAACTGGTGACGTGGACCGTCACTTGATCGCGGGGGATGCTTAGGGACTCGTACTGTTTGAAAAAATTGGCGGGAATCGGGGGCAGGCGCGGCAGGTCGTTTTCGCTTTGAATTTGCTCTGCCGCGATTCCGTGCCGGGCCAGCCAATTCCGGTAAAACTCGTTCCGTCCGGCGTGAAACGCGACGGCGGAGCGCATGGCTTTGACAAAATCCGCCGAACTTCCCGGTTGGTCGTAGATGTCGTCATAGCGAAGCAACGCCCGGCGATAGGCCATGTTTTCTCCAGCTAACGAAGCAAGAAATGCTCTTAATCCGACTAGCTGAAATTTTACCGGGACAGATGCTTAATGCAAGCCGACTTTCTGAGAAAATCGGTCCAACCGCCGCTTGATTTCTTCTTCTTCGAAAAGTCAACCGCAAGATTCTTATCAAGTGGTGCTCCGGGGTGGTTTCCCACTTTAAAGGGGGCGGTTCCGCCAGCGGGTCAGGTCGCTCTGCGAATGGTGTTACGCCCCGGGAAATCGACTCCCAGGGTAAGGTTGCAGCCGTTATCCGGGTCGAAAAAATGCGCCCGGATCATGATTGGCTGGATGAGGCAGGGCTGTTCGAGCGGCGGGACGTGGTGCGGGTGCATGCTCACTATGAAACGGTTCTCGCCGGCACTCAGATGCACCAGGGATTCCTCCCCAAGCATCTCGGCAATCTCCGGTGTGGCCGACCAGGCGGCGCCGGCTTCGCCTTCCGGAGCTTCCTGACCCGGTTCCACGAAGGAGCGCGGCCGCAAACCGAGGATCACTTTTCCGCCGACCTTATTCCGAACGCGGTCCGCCAGAACATCCGGAACCTTGGCGGTCAATCCGTCGGAGACGAAAGTCAACGTTTCGCCGTCCTGCCTCAAGCTGCCCGGAATCAGGTTCATGGGCGGCGTCCCGATGAAATTAGCGACAAACAGGTTGTGCGGATTGTCGAAAACGTCGCCGGGGCTGCCGACTTGGCGAATCACCCCCGCTTCCATGATGCAGATGCGGTCGCCCAAAGTCATCGCTTCGACCTGGTCGTGGGTTACATAAATCATCGTCGACTTCAGGCGCTGGTGCAGCTTGATGATTTCCCGACGCATCTCCACCCGCATTTTCGCATCCAGATTGGACAAGGGTTCGTCGAAGAGGAAAACCTCCGGCTCCCGCACAATCGCCCTGCCCATAGCCACCCGCTGGCGTTGCCCGCCGGAGAGCGCTTTCGGCTTCCGGTCCAGGTAACTACCCAGGCCAAGGATGTCCGCCGCCATACCGAGACGCCGGGAGATGAAATCCTTAGCCATGTTCCGAATGCGGAGGGAAAAGGTCATGTTGTCCCGCACCGACATGTGAGGGTACAGGGCGTAGCTTTGAAAGACCATGGCGATATTACGGTCGCGGGGCGGCAGTTCGTTCACGACCCGGTCCCCGATTTCGATGCTGCCGGAGGTGATATCCTCGAGACCGGCGATCATCCGGAGCGTGGTCGATTTACCGCAGCCGGACGGCCCCACCAGCACCATGAACTCGCCGTCCTTGATGTTCAAGTCGACGTTCTTCACGGTCAGGACCTCCGGAGTGTAAGCCTTGCAGACTTTTTTCAACAGGACTCTCGCCATGGCGTCTTACCCCCTTGGTCGGATTATCGGGGACACGATCCCAATTATTCAGAACCGCCGAATAATTGGGTCATGTCCCCATAATCCTCGCGTTTTCAATGGGTTGTCCTTATTTCAACGGCTTTCGAGACAAGTGCTAGAAGCTCACCTTAAAGGTTTTTATTTCGTAAGGCCGGATAACGAATTCGACAACCTCGCCGTTCACTGCCAGCGGGACGTCCCGCCTTTCCAGCATATCGCATTCTGCCGCCGACTTCGGGGTCCGGTTGAACCGCAGCGCCGCCCGGGTGCGGCGGTTGTGGCACTCGTAGACGCGGACAATCGCCTCCCGGCCGTCCTCCGCCCGTTTCACCGCCTCGATAACGACATTGGGGCAATCGGACTGCACCAGGAACCCGGTCGGCGGCAGGCCGCCCGCGCCGCCTTTCTTGACCGCAGCATAAGGCGGATTGTTGAGCTGATAGCTCTGGGCCACGGTTCCCGCTTCGCGCCAGCCTCCGGCGTGGGGGAGAATCGACCAGGTGAAGACGTGCCGTTCCTGGTCCGCCACGGGATTGGGGTAGGTTGGGGATTTCAGCATGCTTATCCCGACTTCACTACCCCGCACGCTCACTCCGTATTTGCAGTCGTTCAGGACGCTGACCCCGAAGCCGTCCTCGGAAATGTCCAGCCACTTGTGGACGCAAACCTCGAAGCGGGCCTGGTCCCACGAGGTGTTGGCGTGGGTGGGGCGCTTGACGTTTCCGAACTGGATGTCGAAGGTGGCTTCGCTCGCGCGGAGGTCGAAGGGAAGAAGCGCCTTCAGGAGAATATGGTTTTCCTTCCAGTCGATGTCGTTGTGGACGTCTATGCGGGGGATGTCCCGGTAGATGCGGATGCTCTGGACGATGCGCGAATTCAGATAGGGGCGGACGATGCGGATACTGGCGCGCGCCGGACCCTGTTCCTCGATTTCCAGCGTCTCCAGCGCGTCGACTTCCCAGGCTTTTTCGGTGTAATAATTGTTTATGTCCCAGGCGTCGTAGTTGTGCGGCCGGTCCTCGTAACTCATGATGACGTTCCCGGCCCGGCCTTTTTGCAGGAGTTCCCGGCCGGACGCCTTGTCGATAATCGAGGCGAACTGGCCCTTGGCGTTCAGTTCGATTTTGAACCAACGGTTCTCCAGCCGCCCGGCGGCGACGGAAAGTTCGGCCGGGTGAAGTATTGCGCCGCCGTCCCGCACGGTGAAGGTCTGGTAACCTTTCGCTGGCAAATTACGGGCCGTGAAGAGCAGCCGCCCGCCCGCCAGGCACTGCGTGGCCAAGGGGCCTTCCGCATCGTGAACCACCGGTTCCTTCACTCCGACCGGAAGCGGCACCTCGACCGTCTCCGCTTCGCATGCCGCGTTCGGGTTGAAGACCACGATGGAACCCGCCGGAGCGTCGACCTGCTCCGCCACCGTTTCGGTCGCGGCGGCAATCAAGCGCCCGGTAGCGGCGAGGACCGTCTCGTATTGCTCCTGCGAATCGTCGTAGACTTCCTTGATGGAGGAGCCAGGGAGAATGTCGTGGAATTGGTTCAGGAGAACCAGCTCCCACAGTTTTTCCAAGTCCGCCTTCGGGTAGTCGGCGCCGGTCAGCTGGCCGGCGAGAAACGCGAATGTTTCGGCGTTCTGGCAGGCGAATTCGCAGCGGCGGTTGTAGCGTTTGTTCCGCGCCATCGAGGTGTAGGTGCCGCGGTGGTATTCCAGGTAAAGTTCGCCGACCCAGGCCGGGAGGTATTTATTTTTTGAAACGTCTGCTTCAAGCTTATGGAAAAAGTCCCGCACCATGCCCATTTGGGTCCGGGGACAGCCGGGAATTCCCTTCGCCAGGCGGGTCTGGTTCTCCAATTGTTCCCGGGTGGGACCGCCGCCGCCGTCGCCGTAACCAAAGGCGAAGAGGACTTCGGAGTTGAGGTGTTTCTGTTGGTAACGCTGCCAGGCGCCCTTGACCTGCAGCGGCTTCAGGTAACCGTTATAGGTGGTGAAGTAGGCGTTTTCGTAGGAGTTCGCGCCTTTCTGGTAAGCGCCGGGGCCGATGAAATCCCTTGCTGGTATGAAGTGGGTGAGGATGCGGGTGCCGTCGATGCCTTCCCATTCGAAGGTTTC
>JAVBQR010000085.1:0-12724 GCA_031548865.1 Planctomycetota bacterium | reverse complement strand
CCTGTGTCACGCTCGACGCGCCGCGCCCGGCCGGCCGCGGCGCTTCGGGTTGAATTTTCCTATCCCGGTTATTCCAGCGACATGTTGCGCAGCTCCACCGAAGTACGGTAGCGGCGGGTCAGGTATTTCACGGCCTTGGTAAAATCGGGGTTGCGCCGCTGGTTCAGCTCGTCGCACATCAGCAGGTTGATATCGAGGACCAGGCTGGTCTGCCGGCTGACTTTGGGCGGGTTGGTAGGGTCGTCGCGGGGTTGGACCCGCAATTGGAAAAGCGGCTGATAGTTGGCCTGGGTCGCGGCGTTCAATTGCAGCAGCACGGAATTGGCGGAGATCGGCCGCCGCACTTCGCGCGGATTGTTCGCGCTGCCGATACAGTAAACCACCTCGATTCGGCCGAGAGCGTATTGATCAACAGTGTCATTGTCGTCGTTCAGATCGTAATCCTGCCTCTCGGTGACTATATACGGCTGGCCCCCTTCCAGGTAAGGGACGAAACGGATGGCGCCTAAGGCGTAGTTGGCGCCGGCGGGCAGGTTGAGTTGCGTGCCGAAACGGTTGGCGCCGATGGCGATGTCCTGCCGCACACCCGGAGTCAAACCCAGCGCGGTCGGGTTGAGTCCGCTGATAAAGGGGTGAAGCGCTCCGTCCGCATTGGGGAGGTAACGCCGTATGGTGGGTTTCCCTTCGAAGACATCATTGACCTCGTTGTACACGGCCGCATTGTAAACCGTACCGTCCAGCCCGCGAATGCCCAGTTGCGGCAGGGAGTTCGAGTCCAGGCTGTCGACGCTGGAGAGGCCGGTGGCGGGATAGATGTACGGGACGGGAATGGTGAAGGGGATGAAGTCGGAGCCGGCGACGGCGGAGCCGCCGTATCTGGGCGGATTGTTGTCCAGCAACAGCAGCCGGCGCCAGGCGGGGCCGAATTGGCGGAAGCCCTGGCTGGAATTGATCATGTTCTGGAAAGGGACCGAATCATTGGCGTAGGCGCTGGAATGATAACGGTCGAGTGTGGCTTGGGAGGTGTATTCCGGCGGGGTGTCGGGGTCGGTGATGATGGGGAGGATTGCCCCCCGGAGATGGGTGGTGATGCCGTTCATGGCCCGGTGGGCGTCCTGGTCCATGCGGAGAAGCGAAGTCTCGTGGCCGGCGACGCGGATGGCGGCGACGAGGGGAGGGATGGTGAAGGCGACGAAAACGCTGAAGATGGCGATGGTGATGACGATTTCAATGAGGGTGAAACCGCGTCTCGAGGTTTCTTTCATGACTTTCTCCGAATAACCGCCCTGAAGTTTTGCGAAGTGACGATTGAACCGCCAATCGCCACTTCGCCAAAATCTTTTTTTCCGGGGTGCTTAGGGTATTGATTGTTTTTCCAGATTCTCCCGGCGGACCACTACTTGACATAGTCGCTGGGACTGTCCAGCTGGTCATCCCAAATGGGTCTGACGTTGATGTCGTCGTTGTGGTTCCAGGAAATGCGCTGGATAACGTTCTCGCCCAGCGCCCAGATGCCGGCGGTGGACTCCACCGCTTCCTTGGACCAGTAGGCGTTCAGGACGCCGCGATGGATCTGGCCGGTCTTTTCGTCGGTTACTTCCTTGGTTATGATGCGGCCCTTGACGATGAGCTGGCCCTGGATGATGAGCTCGCCGCGGTATTCGTCCCGGCGCAGGGGGAGAACCGGTTCGGGCTTCTTATAGTACGGGCTGCCTGGCTCGTCGACGATGGATTCCTTGCCGTCGGTGCCGATGAGCACGGTGGAGGGTTCGCCTTTGGGGCCATTGGGATAATACTTCCATTTGCCGGCGTCGCCAAAGGGCTTGCGCTCGCCGTTCGCATCGTGTTCGATGGCTTCGTAATACTCGTACTCCCGGTTGGAGTCGACCGGATGGCAGGAGTTGCCGAGGCGGTCGAGAGGCCAGCCGTCGATGGCCCAGAGGAACTGGTCCTTCTTCAGGGTCGGCTCGATGATGACGTCGCCGAGGACGACCAGGACGCCGTGGTAGGCGAAGGTGTCCTTCACCACCAGGTCGCCGTTGACGACCATGGCGCCGGCGCCGTCGATCGCCTTGTCGAACACGAACTGGGGAACGCCGGAAGTGCTGGAACCGTACTTGAACTCGTACTCGTAGCGCTTCGGCACGTCGGCGGCGGCGCCGGGGTTTTGCAGATTGTTGGCCAGGTACTTTTCGTCCAGGGTGGAGCGGAACGGGTTCCAGGCGAGGCGGCCAAGGGAGACCACTTCGTACCGATCCTGGAGATAGGTGGACTCGGTGGAGGTGGGGTTGTTTTCCGAGAACTTGGCATAGTTGCCGCCGCGGTGATAGCCGATGACGAAGCGCCGGTCCTTCATGCCGAACTTATCCCACATGGCGTTGCGATCGCTCATGGTGCGGTAGGCGTCGTTCGCGGATTTGAATTCGCTGTCGGTAAAGTAGTCGGTGTACATCTTGGCGACCACGGCGGAGGTGTCGGCGCCGTCGGCCATGAACTGCATGACTTTCCCCTTGCGGAGGTTGCCGCTGGCGTCGAGATCGGTGAACACCATCTCGTCCTGGCGGTGCTCGATGGTGGCGGATTTGTCGCCGCCGTTGTAGGGATAGTTACCCATGTCGGGTTGCTCGGGGTCGTAGGCCAAACGGGGTTCGCCGGGCAGGAAGGCCTTGTTGGTCACTTCCGGCTCGGTGGGCGGCGGCGTATCTTCCCCTGGCGCGGCTGCCTCCGCGGGCGCCGCGGAATAACTGACAGTCTTCATGCCGAGAACTTCGAGCGTTTCCGAACCGATGACCTGGGCGGCGATGCGACGAATCAGCACGTCTTCCTTGGTAACGCCAAGGGAAGAGGGAGCAGGAGCCTCGCCGTTTTCGGGCTCGCTGCCGTCGGCGGCGGTGGCGCCGTTGGTCAAGGCGGTCCGGAGCCTATAGTACTCTTTCTCCTTTTCTCCCCAACGGAGGTCGATGTACTGGAGGTCGTAGGCCGGGTTATTATCTTGGATGCTCTGTATAACCACGTCCTTCAGCAGCTTTCCGGTATCTTGGTCGAAGTATTCATCCTTATGCTTTTCCCAGGTTTCGTCATCGACCAGCACCCACTGCACGTGGTCCATGATGTCGTCGTCGGTGAAGAAGAAGGGCGGTCTGGTAATGTTAAGCTCATCCAAGCATTTCTTGATCCAGGCCTCAGCCTCCTTGGTTTTGGTATCAAGAATAGCGTTCGAGTAGCCGCTCGAGTTGAAGGTGAACACCGCCCGGGGGAAAGTGGTGAATTTATTGGTGCCGTCCGGTTCACGCATCGACCAGAACTGGGAGTTCATCTGGACCAGCCCCTCTTTAAAGTCCGCTTCCAGTCCGGCTCGCAGATTGGCTTTTTCGGTCTCATTGATATCGGTGCGGGCATCGAGGGCGGCGAGGGCGGCGGCGCCATTCGCCTGGTAAGTATGCAAATACCCGAGGCGCGCGTAGTTGGCGGAGAGGATGGATGGGGTGACGGCGTCTCCGCCGGCGGCATGGTTGTTAACCGTGACCGGAGTATGGGAAACATACCCGGTGAGGCCTTCCCGTTCGTCGCGTTCCCACCACTGCATGGCCGACTTGGAAAGGACGTCGACGCCCTGGGCCTGGCGCTTGACTTCCGGCGCGACATAGACGCTGAACATCAAGTCGCCGTAGTCATAGTCGCCGTTCTCGGTGTCTTCAAAGCCGGCCAGGACGTTGACGGCCTGACGTTTAATGGGTTGCCCGAGGGCATCCTTGCCGAAGTCGACTTCATAGAGGAAATCGTCCATCGTCCTATGGGTTGTAATGTCCTGGTTACCGGCGTCCAGCGGCGTGTCATAGCCTTCGAGCCGGGCTTTTTTCCAGTTCGCATCCTTGGGGTTGAAGACGCGGATGGGGTCATTGCGGTCCTGGAGGTAGCCGGGGCTGACCTCCGCAAGGTTGTCATTGTACTTTCCGGCCAGAGGGTGTTGATACCATACGCGTTGGCCCCTGGAATCGACATCAACCGCCTGATAGACTTCATCGAAACCACAGGTGATGCGCTCGCCTTTTTCGTTCTTGCGGAAGAAGGTGCGGAAGTCGCTTCCTTCGGTTTGCTTGCCGTCGACGGTGCGCCTTTTATTGCTGGGCCCGGCGATGGTGTCGGGTTCATGGTTGTCGTCGCGTTTGCCGACCGAGAAGCCCATCATTTCCTGCCACAGGAAGGGACGGCCGACGGTAATGGCGTAAACGCCTTCCACATGCTTGGAGAACAGTTCGTACTTTTTCTGGTATTCCTCCTGACGGGCCGCGAAAGCCGTGTCCGTTTCGCCCGGTTCCTTTTCCGGGGGAACCAGCATGTCCAGATCCGGGTTCTTGTCGCCGTAGAGAACAAAAGCGGATCTCACCTTGGCGGAATCGGTATCCCAGGCGATTTGCCAGTTTTTCACCAAGCTGCCGTCGGTATCCCAATTCTCGTAAGTTAAACCACCGGTATCACTGGTGTAGGATTCCGGCGCCCGGAACTCGCTACCGCCGTTATTGATGTCGTGGAAGCCGCCATGAGCCCAAACATAGTAGCCGGTCCAGGTGGTGGCGGGGAAATCGGTGGTGGCGGCGCTGAAGGTTGCGGTGTAATGGTAATATTGGGTCGAATTGATAGTGGCTTTGGTGGAGTTGAGGTTTGCGGCTTTGTTACCGCCTTTGTAATAAAAGAGCTCCTTGGTGGTCGGGTCGAACTCAAGCCAATAAGTCCGGCCAGCGGTTTTAATCGACTGGTTGGAGTTGAAGTTACCGCCGTAATACCACTTGCCGTCGCTGTCCTGCATCCAGGCTTTACTAAGGTCGCAGACGTCGGCGGTCGACATGGGAAGGGTGATGTTGCTCCTTTCGCCTTCGGCGATGAGGCGATCCAGCTCGGCCAGGGCTTCGGCCGACGGATAAACGAGCTTCCTGGTGGTGGTGTTGCTGGTCAGGGACGGTTTGCTGGGGACGAGTCCGGTGCCGGCAGGCGCCTCCTTGTCCCGCAAAGGATACTTGTAATACACCTGCTTGCCGTTTTCCATACGGGTATAGAGACGCACGAGAATCCGGCTTTGGGAATCGCGGATGGTGTGGAGGGTACGCGGGCGGACCATGTTCCCGTAGTAGATGGGCACGGTCGGGTGAATTCTTTTGGCCAAGCGGGGTTGATTGGTGTACTCGCCGATGTAGATTTTGGTCGAACCGGAGCCTACGTTAAAGCTGGTCTGGTAATTGCCGTAGAGGTTGCGCAAGTCTTCGAAGGCGCCCAACACGATCTTGAACGCGCCGCCCTTGCCGGGCGACTTGTACTTTTTGTCATACGGTGCCTTGTACCTGATAATTTCGGTTTCTTCGATGGCGCCCATGACCCCGTTGTTGCTGGGGGACGGCGCATTCTCGTCGACCGTCACGGTGACGCCGTGGTTGTTGCCGGTGGTGTAGCCCTTTTTGCCGCCCAGGAGATAGCTGTCGTATTCACGTTTCGCGTCATAGACAATCATGGACCGGTCGGCGTCGCTGGCCCCGACGGTAACGGTGGCGGGGCGGTAGGGGTTGGCGAATTTACGCACATAGCCTTTGGCCGGAAGGTCGATGTTGAAGGTGTTTTCCTCGGACTCGCGGTTATCCGGGTGGCGGTAGTTCAGGGTCAGCTGGCCGGCAGACCAGTAACCGGCGAGCGCGCCAAAGTACTGCTGGTCGTTCGTCGACAACTTCCACGGGGTGAGAATTCGGTTGGAAGCGATGTCGTTGACGAAATACTTGACTATGTTGTGATCCTCGCCGGAAACCGCCAGGTTGTAGACCTGTTTGGTGGCGGCGGGTTCGAGAAAGCTCTGGTTGTATTCCTCGGGTTTGAAACCGTTGGTGCCGAAATACATATACCGGGGCGCCCTGAGGTTGTCCCAGTCGACATTACTGTTGAAGCCGCCCGTGACTTGCAGCCGCGCCGCGTCTTCCTGGTGGATGACGCCGATCTTATTAAGCAGATCGTCGAGGGGCGATTCGTAGTCGAACTTCACCACCGCCTGAATCACCGGGCGGGTCTGGTATTCGGAGCCGACTTTCTCCTTCAAACTGGTGACGCGGGCATCCTGCGCCGAGGAGGTGATTTCGTAGATATCCTGGAACTCGTAGGCCTTGATTTCGCCAATCGGAATCGAGGCGTTTTCCGGAGCCCGCAGCCAACCGCGGGAAACCAGTTCCTGCGACAGCTTGTTTTTGTCCTCGGAAGTGTTGGCGGTGTTGTAAACTTGCCGTGCCGAACGCACCTGGACCCGGAAATCCTGGTTGTCGAACTTGCCCCCGATGCGGCGCTGCTCCCAGGCTTTAACCGCCACCTTGTCGGTGTAGAGGGTCTTGGCACCATTGTTTTCGCCGACCACGAAATCGCCGAGAACCAGGGAAGTGTCCCGGTTGCCGGCCTTCACCAGGCTCTTGCCGATTTCCGAAATGGTCAACTCGGCGCCGTATTCGGCCGCCGCCAACGCCCGGGCATAATTGTCCTCGCGCTGCGCGTTCTTGTTCGCGTTCATGGTGTCGGATACGGCGTACATCACCACCGACGCCATCGCCAACGACAAAATCATGGTGATCAGCATCGCCGACCCCCGTTTCTTTGCCTGCCGTAGCGCTTCAAGTTGCCTTGCCATCTTGCTCTCCTCAACAGGGGTATATTATAAAAAAAACGTTCTTTGTTTTATGGTTGGCCGAACTCAATTACCACTGAAGGTATCCAGCACCGTGCTGGAGTCGCCGATGCCGGCGATCATCAGCCGGCGGGTGGTTTCAAAATATTCCCGCTTGAGGTCGGGGTCGCGGTAGTAGCGGATGATTATGTCAATCGGTAAATTCTTGATCTTCGCCTCGACAGGATCTCTGATAATATCCTCCGGTTTCCTGACGGTACCGTTCACCCTCACGCCGCCCTTGCTGATTTCGCCATCGCTATTCAGGTCGAACCCAGGCTCGACGCCTCCTGCGGGGGGCGGGCCGGCGTTCCCCAAATCCTTCCAGAACTCCGGATCCGCTCCGCCAGGGGGCACCGCTTCTTCGTCAAGGTAAATCACCATCTGGCCGTAGCCGCGTTGATAAACGCTGGCGGGATTATCCGCCTGGTCGACCGAATCCGAAGGGCCGGGGACGGCAAACCAGTGCAAAATCCCCACCACATCGCCGCTGCCGGGGTCGCCCGGCTTGCGCGGCAGGTTCCGCAGCGCCGGCTCCACTTTTCTCCATAAATTTCCGTCCGGGCCCACCACGCTGCCCTTGGTGTCCTTGGCCAGGATGTCGCCGTAATATTTAATCACCGCATCCGGCAAACTGGCGCTCGCGGCATTGCCATACATGCCCCGCGCCACCATCTGCACTTCCTCGCGTTTGCCGAGAATCGCGCCGTTGGCGGTAATGTTGGCGGTGGTAATACGGTTGGCGGCAATCGCGTTCATCAACGACGATACCGTCCAAACCACCGCCATGGTGAAAATGGACATGGCCATGATCACTTCTATTAGCGTCATGCCTTGGCTCCCACCCCAAACCGGCGCCTGTGCGCGGGAACACCCTGCAACATTCGGCATGCTGAATCCTCCCTTGCCTGACCTAAAAATTGCCACATTGCCCTCCTCCTCTTGCAATAAAACTGCCAGAGCCGGGCAGCAACCGGCGAAAAACACCTAAGCGGCTAATCTGCAAGAGGTTATCGCGGCAGCGTCTTTCACCGCCAGTTTCTACGGTTTAATCGCCGAAATTGCATCGTTAAAAGCGTTACCGGCCGGAAACCGTCCCGGCGGCGGTGGATTTGCGCTTATTTTCCGCTATCTACTTGTTCGACAGCATGTTAACAGTTATTTGCCGTCATTGATACCGAAACGTAACGTCACCGGCAGGGAACCGGCTGGCTATTTCTTGGGAACAGGTATATACTAACGGCGTGCTGAAGTGCTGCAAAAACCTGTGTAAATGCCGAGGGCCGCCCAGCCATGAGTCTCCGCCGGAAGATTCTCCTCAATTTCCTCATGCTCGCCTCGGTGAACGGTCTGGTCACCCTGTTCGTCATCGAAGCAGCCTACCTCGCCAAAATCGACTTCAAGCCGGGTAACGATCCCCTCGCCCCCGGTTTGGGTTTGGTCGCGCTCAGTTTGATCCTCGGCGCTTTCCTGGTTTCATTTCTCCTGTACTGGACGCTGCGGCGTTTGGTCCTCGATCCATTGGAGGAAATAATCGCCGCTTCGCGCAGCCTTGCCGACGGCGAGGCCGTCGCCCTCAATAGCGCCGCGCGCCACGATGAAATGGGGCTGCTGGCCGATTCCTTCAATTTGATGGCCGAGACGATAATGGAAGCGCGGCAAAACCAGGAGGAAAAAATCCGCCTTGCCGGCGAAAAGATCGCCGCCGCCCAGCGGGAATTCGCCTTCACGGAGCGGCTCGCCGCCACCGGGAAACTCGCCGCCGGCGTGGCGCACGAGATCAACAACCCGCTCGGCGGGGTGATGAACGCCATAGCCCGCCTGCGGAAAGGCGGTTTGCCGCCGGAACGGGCGGAAAAGTACTGGCAGCTCTGCGACGAGGGCCTGGAGCGGATCCGCAATACGGTGAGACGGATTCTCGATTTTTCCCGCAAGCGTCCGGAGGTCAGGCTGATTTCCGTGTCCGAGGAATTGCGTAAGAGCCTGGACCTCGCCGGGCACCTGATCGACCCCGCCCGGGTCAGGGTGGTGGCGGATCTGCCGGCGGCGCCGGGCGCGGGCGACACCTTTGCCGTACTCGCGGATGCCGGGGATCTGCAGCATGTTTTTTTGAATTTGCTGATAAATGCCCTTGACGCCATGCCTGAAGGGGGCGAACTGGCCCTGTCGGTGCGGCGGGCCGAAGGAAACATCCGGGCGGAAATCCGCGATACCGGGGTCGGCTTGACGCCGGAGGAACTGTCGGCGTCGTTCGAGTTTTTCCATACCACCAAGCCTATCGGCAAGGGGACGGGTTTGGGATTGTCGATCGCGCACCATATTGTCGCCGGCTACCGGGGGAGCTTGCAGCTGGAGAGCGCGAAGGGGGTGGGAACCACGGCGATTGTCACTCTGCCGGCGGCGGGGTAGGTTCCTCTTTTGCAAAAGTTCAGTTAAGAACACCCTTTTAAAGGATCCTCCTCCCATGAAAGTCCTCCTCTGCGACGACGAACCGCTGCTGCGGACCACCCTCTCCGACGACCTCGAGGACGCCGGGCACTCGGTCGAACTCGCCTCGAACGGCGAGGAAGCCCTCAAGGCCATCCAGAAAGGCAACCACGACTGCGTCGTCACCGATCTCGCCATGCCCGGCGCCGACGGCATGGCGGTCCTGGCCGCCGCCCGCGAACGCGGCATGGACGTCGTCATCATCACCGGCCACGGTTCGGTCTCGGTCGCCGTCGAGGCGATGCGGGCCGGCGCCTTCGACTTCCTGGAAAAGCCCTTTCTCGGCGACGCCCTGGTCAAAATCCTCGACCGCGTCGCCGACCAGCGCGCCTTCCGTAAAACCGGCAAAAATCCGTCCCCCGCCGCGGGGCCTGAGGCCGACCCGCTCTCCGGCGCCACCGGCCCCAAAGGCCTGGCGGCCGTGATCGGCGGCACCGGCCCGGTTTACCGCAAACTCCTCGAAGACGCCCGGCGCTCCGCCGCCTCGGACGCGAGCCTCCTCATCATCGGCGAAAGCGGCTCCGGCAAGGAGGTCCTCGCCAAGGCGATACACGAGGAGAGCGGCCGGCGGAACAAGGCTTTCGTCCCGGTCTCGTGCGGGGCCATCGCGCCGGGGCTTCTCGACGACGAACTCTTCGGCCACGAAAAAGGCGCTTTCACCGACGCCAAAACCACCCGGGCCGGACGCTTCGAAGAGGCGGAAGGCGGCACCCTGTTCCTGGACGACATCGACGACATGCGCCTCGACACCCAGGTGAAGCTGCTGCGGGTCCTGCAGGAACGGGAGTTCCGCCGTTTGGGGGGGATGGAATCGCGGAAGATCGACATCCGGGTGATGGCGGCGGCAAAGGTGGATTTGGGGAAACACGCGGCGGCGGGCCTGTTCCGCACGGATTTACTTTACCGCCTGCAGGTGCTGCGGCTGGACATTCCCCCGCTGCGCGAACGGAAGGAGGATATCCCGGATTTGGTGAAGCATTTTCTCGGCAAACACGCCGCGCCGCCGGTGCCGGTTTTGTCGGTCACGACCATGGCGGCATTGGCCGGGTACGATTGGCCGGGGAATGTGCGGCAGCTCGAGAACGCGGTGTGCCGGGCGCTGGCGATGCGGGTGGGGGGCGAGGAACTGCAGGCGGGGGATTTTTTGCCGTCCGGCGGCACGGGCAAGGCGGGGGCCGACCTGAACCTGGCGGGAGTGGTGAAGGCGGCGGAACGTTCGCACATCGAAAAAGTGCTCAAGCTGCACGGGGGGAACCGCTCCCGGACCGCCGAGGCGCTGGGGATCAGCCGGAAAAATTTGTGGGAAAAGATGCGTCAGCTGGGGATTGGCGAAGAGGAGTGAAAAAGTTCGCTTGTTTGTATACGCGATAATTCATACAATACCCACTTAACTGGACTTTTGCAAAATCACCATTCAAACCGCCGGATGGCGATTTTGTAAAAGCAAAAACCCTTGAAATCCGGGCAAAAACGATTTTTGCAAAGTGGCGATTGGCGGTTAAATCGCCACTTTGCAAAAGTTCAGCACTTAAGCTAAGTTTTACCAAAGTTCAAAAATCCATCCTAAACATTAGCGACAAGGGAGATCCGGCCGCAGCCATCTTCCTTCGTTTTATTGACTGGTTGCATTGCATGACAGGACGCTTTTAAATGAAAACCCTCCTCGCCCTCATCGTGCTGGCCGCCCTCGCCGGCGGCGGGTACTACTACTACCGCCAGCAGGCAGAAGCCAAAGAAAAGGAAACCGCCGCCCCGAAAATCGAAACCGCCCCGGTCGAGCGGGGCGACCTCGCCATCACCGTCTCCGCCTCCGGCCGCGTCGAGGCCGAACGCGAAGTCGAAATCAAGTCGAAAGCCTCAGGGGAAGTCGTGCAAATCACCGCCGACATCTCCGACGCGGTGAAGCAAAACCAGCTCCTCTTCAAACTCGACCCTACGGACGAGGAACGCTCGGTCGCCAAACTCAAAGCCACCCTCTCCATGTCCAAGGCCAAGCTGGAGCAGGTGAAACTCGGGGTGACCGCCGCCGAGGAAAAACTCGCCGCCGACACCGCCCGCGCCAACGCCGACCTCAAGTCCGCCCAGGCCGAACGCGACGAATTCCGCGCGCGCCTGCGCCGCGCCCGCGACCTCTACGACCAGAAAGTCATCAGCCGCGAGGAATACGATACCGCCGTCACCAAGGGCGTGCAAACCCAGGCCGCCCTGGACAACGCCGACATCAAGATGGACGACCTGAAGGTCCAGGCCCTCGAACTCGACAAAACCCGCCAGGAAATCCCCATCGCCGAAGCCCAGGTCGAGAACGACACCGTCGCCCTGGAGGACGCCCTGCAGCGCCTCCGGGACACCGAGATATTTTCCCCCATTGACGGCATCGTCTCCAGCCGCTCCATCCAGGAAGGCTTCATCGTCGCCTCCGGCGTCTCCAACGTCGGCGGCGGCACCACCGCCATGAAAATCATCGACCTCTCCCGGGTCTACACCATCGCCGCCGTCGACGAAGCCGACATCGCCGGCGTCGTCCCCGGGGTCAAAGCCACCGTCACCGCCGACGCCTACAAGGGGGTCGAATTCCCCGGCCGGGTCGTCCGCGTCGCCGCCACCGGCCTGGTCGAATCCAATGTCGTCACCTTCGACGTGAAGGTCGAGGTCGAAGGCCGCCGCAAGGGCCTGCTGAAACCGGAAATGTCCACCAACGTTCTCATCCTGGTCGACGAGCGGAAAAACGCCCTCCTAGTCCCCGCCTCCGCCGTAGTGCGGAAAGCCGCTGTCGAAGGCGGCCGCGAAGGTTCCCGGACCGGCAAACCGGACTCCGCGCGTAAACCCGGTTCGGGACCGGCGCCGGCCGAAGCTTCCGCCGCCGCCTCTTCCGACGCCAAACCGGCCGACGACGCTCCGGCCGCTTCCGCCGCCAAGGACGGCAAACCCGGCGATACCCCCGAAGCCGGTCCGGGCAGCAAACGCCCGGATGGGAAGCCTGCCGGCGGCCGGGTGGACTATTCCCGCCGCCAAGCCTTCGTCACCGTCCTGAAACCTGACGGGAGCCAGGAAGAGCGTCCGGTCGAAACCGGCATCACCGACGGCCACCGCATCGAAATCACCTCCGGTTTGAGCGAAGGCGAGGTGGTGGTCCTGCAGGACTCCGGCCAGAGCCGTTGGGCGGGGAAACCCCGCGAACGCCGCCAACCGCGTCCGCCGGGGTTCTAGTCCTAAGCACTAGCGCACAGTAAATTTGGTAATCGCGAATATATGCCGAATGGTGGAGCGGTATGATGAAAATGTTTTTTCACCACAGAGGCACAGAGAGCACAGAGGTTCACAGAGTTCTTTATAGTTGGGAGAGACAGTGAACCCGAAAAGACAATCAAAATAAAATTCCATCCCTGACTTTTCTTTTAGTTGCTCTGTGAAACTCTGTGCTCTCTGTGCCTCTGTGGTGAAAAAGAATTATTATCATTTCACTTTCCAGACCAACGCCTTTGCACAGGACCCCCCCATGCCCACCCCAGTCATCGACGCCCGCAACCTCCGCAAGACCTACCGCAT
>JAVBQR010000057.1:0-10093 GCA_031548865.1 Planctomycetota bacterium | reverse complement strand
GCCGCTATCCAGCTCGCTTTGGAACAGAACATCCGGTATATTTGTCTTGATGACCGCAGGGGGCGCCGGTTGGTGAAAGCCTTGGGTTTGGAAGTGGTCGGTTTGCTGGGCCTCCTCACTCGTGCCAAGCGTCTTGGTATTATCACCGTTTTGAGACCATACACGGATAAGCTTATGGAGGCAGGCGCCAGATATTCCCCGAAGTTGATTCAGGAGGTACTGGCGAATGTTGGAGAATGGCCTTGAAACAGTGTCGGCAGGTTAGCGAGGCGTAACTTTTTTACCCGCACCTTTCCCGCACCAATAGGACTTTTTTCTCGCTGAATGTCGCTGATTAGCGCTGAATCTTGGGGTGCGGCACTTTCTCGCAAATGCTTTTCGCTTAATGCATTATATTGACACCAAAGGATTTGCGACGATCGCTATTCCAGATTCCCAAGCTAGTTACGAGGGTTCGATTCCCTTCGCCCGCTCCATATGAGGGTAAGTTGGGCCCGGTGACGTACGTTGCCGGGTCCAGCATTTTTTCTAAACCGTGGCGGAGCACACAAAAGGGGCAACTTCAATTCCTCCTTCCTTTTTATCGGGGTCGTAGGTGACGCTGATGCCCAGCGCCAAAAGGCTTTCCCGTAGCGCGTTTTCACACCCGCCGCGCAGCGTCAGGACGTGTTCACGATAGTGGTCCAGAGCGCGCGTGATGAATGCTTCCCTGTCCATCTGGGCGCCCGCTTCGCGTTCCGCTTCCGCCACAGCCTTTTTCAGCCGCTTTTCCTCGGCGGTCATTTCATCGATATCCGGCTGCAACATCTCGATATTATCAGGTGCAAGCATTTTGAACAAGGCGGCTCTTTTCGCCGCCATCGCCGCCACCTTGTGCCGCACCGCATCGAGATGCGCCTTGCCCTTTGTCTTTTCGTCGAGAAGCTGTTCCAGCCCCTGACGCAAGGATTCCAACGCGCAATCGGTGTCCAGATATTTCCGCACTTCCTTGAGCACATGCGCCTCCAGATCGGTCGCGACCAAGCTGTACCGCGCGCACTGGCTGGGGCCATACTTCTTGGCGGTGGAGCATGCGTACCGATAATACACCTGCCCGTTTTTCCCGCGTTGGGTATGACCCTGCAGCGGCGAGCCGCACCGCTTGCATTTTGCTATGCCGCTCAATAAATACGTACGCTTTTCACATCTCAGGCTCCGGGTGACCCTGTGGCTCCGGGTCGCCATGGCGGCCAGCACCTCGTCGAATTCTTCGGGCGGGATCAGGGCCTCGTTCCGCTTGTCCTCGACGTACCACTCCTCTTCGGGAACGTCGCCCTGATTGAGCTGCCCTTCCTGGAGAAACCCGAATTCCATGGGTTGATCCTGGCTGACGCGATGGTACTTGGCCTTGAAGGTTTTGCCGTACTGCAGCGTCCCCTTATAGGCCACGTTTTTCAAGATCCCGAATGCTGCTCCCGGCCCAGAGTTTGCCGCGCGGGCCGGGAATGCCTTCGCGATTCAGCGTATCGGCGATCGGCACGAACTCCATGGTTTTCGCCATCCGGAATATCCGGCGCACCGTCTCCACCGCTTCAGGCGCGCCCGGCACCAATTCCACCCGATGGCTTTTGACCTTCGGCAACGCTTCCGACCGGTTCAGGCGCATCCTCACCTCACCCGTTTCCGGGTCCATGGTGACTTTGTTGCCATCGGGAAGGTAGCGCACGCGCTCGACCGCCTTGCCGGACTCGTCATAGCGCATGCGGTCGAAGCCGAAGGGCGGCACCCTGCCGGGATCGCTTTTCCGTGTCCGAACACCTTCGATAAGCGTCCGGGTGATGTCCCGGGAATGCTTGACGTTGTGGCTGCGGGCGAAGGAGGCTTCGATGCCGAAGATGGCGCCGTTCTCCTCCGTCACGAACATCCGGTGCTGACACGAATAGATCATGACTCCGGCCTGCTTGAGTTTTTTGACGATTTCCCAGAAATCGGTCTGACCGCCGCGGGACAAACGGCTGATGTCGTAGATCAGCACGTAGAGTATTCCCAACGCCTTCGCTTCGGCAAGCAGAGTCTGAAGGTTGTCGCGCTCGGTAATGGTGCTGCCCGACGTTCCCCTGTCCGCGTACTCCTTGACCACATCGAGTTCAAATTCCGTGACGACGCGATCGATGCTTTTGGTCTGATCCTCGATGGAATTGATTTGCTGATCGGTGGAATTGCGGCGATACGTCGCCGCTCTGGCACCCCGCGGGATGATATCCATCCCCACCTCCTTTCCCGATGGGAGGCCCGCGACGGGTGATGACAGGAAGGAGCTATTCGTCAAGCGCCTGGACCAGCTCCCTGGCGAAAATGCCGAAGAGAACCGGGTACAACGCCTGACAGACAGCCACTTCGACGGGATCGAATTCCTCCTCGAATAAAAAATCATCGTCGAACGGAATTCCAATCATCGGGTCATCATCCATCGCAGTTTCCTCCTAAACAAATAGGAATGCCACCGGTTTTTTCACCAGATCACCGATGGGTTAAACATCGCCAGCCGCGGCCAGGGCGTTCCCGCCCAAAATCGCATTACCCCGGTCGCCCGTGTCGATAAACATGTCACCCTGGCAGACGTATATCCGAGCCCCCTTCTTCCGGAACAAATCCAAAAGCGCCCACACTTCCGTCAGGCCTTTCCGAGAAAGCCTGGCGAGATCGTAGACGATGATGACGTTGATGCCAAGAGGCTCGATATCGGCAATCATTTGCTTCAGGCCTTCACGGCCTTGTATCGCCGCGCCGGAAACACCGAGGTCACGGTAGGTCCTGACCACATTCAACGCGTATTTGTCGACAACCCGCGCCACTTCCGCACTCTGTACCGCAGTGCTGTCGGGCTGCGGGGAGCAGGCGGTGCGGATATACACCGCCGCCTTGACGCCGACTGGCATCACATTCATGTCGCATCCTCCATTTTGATGAACCGTACCTGATTTCTGGCCGGGAAACAGGCTACGCCGCCGTCTCCCCGTTCTTCAACTTGTCCACGACCGCAGCGACGAGGCGCTGGCGGTCCTCGGCGGAAAACGGCTCGACCAGCTTCACGAACTTGGCCAAAGCCACGTCGACGGGATCCTTCTTGGACTTGACCGGGATCTTCATTTCATATTCCGTCCCCTTGCGGACGGCCTTCCTTTTCATCGGCTTGGCGCTGACGGGAGCGGAGGCATCATCCCGGGATTCCTTCTCCTGGCGCAATTTTTCGACAAAAGGAACGCTTGTCCGGGTGATTTTGGCAATCCTGGTGCTGGACCAGCAACGCCATTCCTCGTCATCCAGCAGCGTCATGACGATGTTGTGCTTGTCCTCGTCTTTCAGATCGACTCCGTGCTTGTCGTTTTCTCCGGCCGCTTTGAGGATTGCTTCGCGTTTGGTGCCCGGCTGCAGTTCCATGGCGATGTGCGTTTTTCCGTTTTTTATGAGCGCGTTCATGCGGTGTTCGCCGTCGTAGCAGTACAACGCCGGGACGGAAAGATCAAAGATCCCCTTGATCGCCATTAAGGTCTCCCCCGCCGCCTCGCATTCGGCATAGCGCGTTTCGGCCTCGGTGCTGTACACTTTCCGAAGCTGAATCATGGTGATCATGGCGATGAGCACCAAAACCCGGAGAGGCTTCTTGAGGTTGTATCCCGCCGCTTCGACAGCTTCACGCAACTGTTCGAACGAATCGATACGCTGCATTTTCTTCTCCTTTTCACATTGCTTTTTTGATAAATCGAACTAAAATCAAAGGGTAATAACTCTTTGGCAATCTATAATGAAACGGGTTCCTCGTTGTCCTTAACGAGAAATTATACCGTGGAGTTCCTAGGAGGACTGTACCATAAATAACAACGGTAGTCAAATACTTCCATTTTAAATCATTGGGGTAATTATTCTTCAACTTCATTTTTCCATCTCATAATATGTTGATACTATTATAGTAAAGAATTTTCTCCATGGATACGAAAAATAATTTCCGCGATCCACTTTTTTCATTGCTCGACCGCGCCGGACGCCGGTTGAAACCCAAAACGGTACTGGTCGAGCTGCCGGCATCCACTGCCGACGCCGGCATTTTTGCCGCCTATACCATGGCGCAAGGCAAACAGGCGGGTCGCAAAACAGATTTTTCCGACAGCTTCCATATCGATGGGTTGATCGTCAATCGTTTCACGCCTCCGGACTGCGGACTGGTGTTGATGCTGCCGCAGCTTTCCGATTTCGAGGTGGATTCGTTTGAGGTGGATCTGCGAAAATATTCGCAGTGGGATGAGGCATATATCGACCAGGTTCTGGTGACAAATGGGCGGCGATGGACGGCATTCGTTCGGGAGCATGGTGGACAGCTCATTGTCCGCGAAGTATTTATTTCACCCGAACATATTCCAGCCGCCGCCTTGCCCGGCAGCAATCAGGATATGCCGTCCCCCTTTTCCGAGTTCGAACAATGTCTGGCCAGGGCGCTCATGTCCTGGAAACATTTCGGAAGTCCCGACACATTGGGAGCCTTTTTTGCGTCCTGCGCCAAATCCCGTCTCATCGACTTCGCCCGTGACGGCGATCACGCCAGAATACTTGACTTATATGCCAAGGCGCTGGAAGACAGGCTTGGGATAACCTATCCCGATTTTGGCGGGGAGATGTTTCCGCTATGCCACTTCATTGCGGCTTCGCTCCTCGCCAACGTCTCTGACGCATTGCAACGGCATTGGAATTTTTCTCCAGAAATCATCGCTCCGGACGAAATGGGGCTCCTTTACGAAGGCGTGCGATCGGCGAAACACCCGCAGGCACTGGACCATATCCACATTGTCGCGGACACGTTGGGCAGAAATACCCACCCCGACTTTGTCCGCAGCTTCTGCGAGGTTTTTTGGAAGACGCTGACCGGAGACGCCCGCGGCTGCGACGGCTGGAACCGCACGTCCGGCGACGTCTTCGCCGCCCATGTCGACTTTCTCGGCAGCTATCTGGCCCATGCCATTTCTTTCTTCCCGGGCATTGATGACGGGCGCATTGGATGGGTGGACATGCGCGCCGGAACCGGTAGCCTTCTCGTCGCGGCGTTGTCGCCGACTTCGCCGGACGACAATCGGCTGCGCGGCGAAATCCATGCCATCGAATCCGATCCCGTCAAGTTCCAGGTGATGCGTCTGCGGGTGCTGTCCGCCGGCGCCGGCGCCGGCGTCATGCAACATGGCGCGTCTCCGAAAATACGCCTGATCATGGACAATCCGCTCCGGAATCCCCGCGCCCTGCCCAGGCGTGGCGATTGGGATTTCTGCATACTCGGCGGCGATCTTCGCTTTACCGATGAACGCGGCACACTGACCGTCGGCAACCCGCAATTGACAAAGCATCACCAACAAACCACCCGGGACGTTTTCGGGATACGCACCTTCGACGCCGAGGAGCCGTTCGCGCAATACGCCGCGTTGGTCGAGGCCTTCTTCCAGCAAGAGGCGAACGCCGCCGCCCTCCTGTTCACCCCGACCACCTGGCTCGAAAAAGATGCCTATGTCGCCGTGCGGGAGGCTCTTCTCGAGCAGGCGAAGGCGGTGGCTGTCAATGTGCTGCCGGACATTTTTCTCGACGCCGTCGCGGCGCGGAAGGACGGCTCGGCATCGGTTGTCCTGGTGAAGACTCCGATCGGCGGCTCCGCCCGCGTCTCGGGAAGGGAAATCAGATATAAGGAGGACATGCAGTTTGCGCTGCAGGACAGTCAAAGCCTGGTCGCGTTGTCGTCATCCCGCGACAACCGGTTTTCCCTGCTGCCGGCGCAAACGACGCCCGGCTACCAAGGCTGGCCGTCAATCCGGGAGTTAACGGTGGTCAATCCCCTGGCCGGGCCGTCGGAGCAGCGGGGGTTTTCCCTTGTCAGGCACAATCCGGAGGAACTGGCCCGCCAGATGCGGGACTACTTCGATCCGCGTCTTGACAACTCGATTTTGGCCGAGAGATATCCCCGGCTCATGGCCGACGGGCCGCGATACAAGGCGGCGAAGACGCGCGGGCAACTGCTGGACAGGCTCTTTTTCAATGAAAAGAGGATCGTGCCCTATCCGTTCAAGCCCTTCGACATCCGTTGGGCCTATCTGGACGAGTTGCGGCCGCTGTTCAAGGAGCCGGCGGGCGAATTGCAGGCGCTCGCGGCCATACCCGGCAACGCCTTCCTCGTCGTCTGCGAACCGAACGACCGCGCCTCGACGGGGCTGTCCGCATGGTTCTCCCCCAACATCTGCGACTATGATTTCTTCGCCGGTACGGCGCGGCATTTTCCGATGTATTTTCACAAAACGCCGAGACATGGGCAGCGCGACGCTGGGATCGCGCCAAATCTTTCCGGTAAGGCTCTCGATTATGTACGGAGCTTCTTTCCGACCGGCATGGAGCCGGCACTGCAATACGATACCATTCCTGCCGAAGAAATCCTCTGGTATTATATGCTGGCCGTCCTGTTTACGCCTTCATATATCCTGGAAAACGCGGATGCTCTCCGCCGCGACTGGCCGCGGATCCCCATCCCGTTTTGGAAACGTCCGCACAAACAGGGGACGACGCGGAGCAGCATGGAGTTTTTTGTCAGTCAGGGACGAAGAATTGCCGAATTGCTGTCAATGAAGAGGCTAGAGTCGGGCGAATGGCCCGTGCTGGGCGGGGTTGCCATGCTGGCCGACGATGCCGGATGGCCGATTACCCATGGAGAATGGCCGCTTTCCAAGACTTGGAGCGTGAAAAGCAAGATAAACGCCGTGCGCCCGGGAAAAGGGGAAACACGAACCCGCCACTATACCCCGAAAGAGGAGGACGAGCTGGCGACGGCGCTTCGCAATTACCGTATCGACTGGCGAACGGTGCGCGAGGCGTTTGGCTCGAAAACGGTGGATGTCCTCCTCTGCGACGACATATGGTGGAAAAACATTCCCGAGGCGGTCTGGGAATTTGAAATAGGCGGGTACAAGGTGTTGCGGAAGTGGTTGTCCTATCGCGGTGCGAACGTGTTTGGGCGGGAAATGTCCGTCGAGGACAGCGTCGTCTTCTCCGACATCGCCAAACGGCTGACGATACTCGTCCTCATGGGCCTGGCGCTGGATTATGCGTGGCCGAGGCTGGTGCAAGAGGCAGGGAAATAACGGCATGGACAGTAAAAATATCCCTTTTTTCCAATTATAACACCGTTTTGGGTGATTTTTTACCGATTTGACGGGGCGACAAGGCTACACCGCCCCATCAATATAATATAACGCCATTTATGCCGGTTTTTTCCATATTTACTGATATTTTGGCGGGAAAACCGACACAAAAACCGGCGGACGACGGCTATATCCCCACCATCATATTATAACGCGTTTTTGTCTGTTTTTTTACCTGGGAAACCCGCCGAAACAGCGCACGGCCGGCAACCGACGCTCACTTTCGGTCCGTGAATCGCCTTTTCAGGCTCGCTTGACTGCGTTTACGCCGATTTCTTGGCCGTAGACAAAAAAGGCGCAGGCGAGAAAGAGTCACACTGTCTGCCCGCTATCAGAACGACACCCCACCGAGGCGTTCACATTATGCCCCTTGAAGCCGGAACGGGTCTGGAACTCGTATTCCACATGGAAATCGACACGGCTATTGACGCGGCTGGTGTCGCCACCTTCACCATTGGTATATTGAGCTTCCTGGCTGAAATGGTATGACGAAGACGAAAACCCGTTGTCGTTATCCCCTTCCGCCATTATAATTATCATCGCCATTTTTTCGGTGATCATTCGTGGAAACCTTCAATACGGCATGTATTCCGCCGGCGGGCGAGGACGGATCGGGTTAACGCGCCCTTTTCGGGGTTTCCTTCATGAGCGAAGGAGCTGCCATGCGTTTTTCGCAATTACTGTGCGCGGTGTTTCTGCTATGCGCGAACTTCCTTTATGCCGCCGAATTGAAACCAATCTCAGGCACGGTGACATTGACGAATAGCGGCGGCGGCAATGTCTGGCCGGCGACGGTCGGCAAGCACACGATGGAACTGCGGTTCAAGCTCGAGGCGCAATACAAATTCCATGTGCTTGGCGGCGAGCCAACTCGCATACTTTCCACCCGCTTTGTCCTCGACTCCATATCGGTTTCCCCTCCCGTAACCTACACCGACCCCAGCAGCAAAAAGACCTATTCCGCGCCCTCGCAGTTCAGCTCCTCCCAGGCGGCGCAATATGGGGCGGAAAAGGCATTCGACCGCATCAAGGTGAACGATTTGACCATGAAGGCCACCTTCAGCGTCGGTGGGGCGAACGCCACCACCACAATACCCGGCAGGAGATTGCTGTTCGGCGAACAGGGGCAGTGGAGCATGGATTCAACCGCCAGCCCTTCCTGGGACGGATTTCTCGACGGACTCGACCCGACAGCGGCGAAACGAATCTACGAAACGCTGCTGCGAAGCGGCGACTCCTGTTCGGTGAAGATGGTCGCCAACGATTTCGAATTCTCGGGATTGACCGATTTCCGGAATGCGGTTGAAAACTCCTTGCGCGAACAGGCGAAAAACGACGTCGCGGCCAAACCCGCCCCGGCACGGACAACGGCGCCCGCCGCGCCGGCGGCGGACACATGGGAGGACGAGACGATGCCGGAAGAACGCTATGCGACGAAATCGCTCAGCCGCGAATCCACGGCCACACCCAGGCGCGGATCGCAGGCCGGCGGTTCGGCGTGGCGGGGGTATTCCGGTGTCGACCGGCAGGCGCTCGAACCCGGCCGCACCGCAATCGCCGAGGCCATGCAGCGCCGGACGGAACTGGCGCGGCGACGGAAAGAGGCGAGCACGCCTTCCCGGACCGCAAACGTCGAGCGCTCCGATTCGCCCGGTGGACCGCCGACATCTGGAACGGCCATAGGGGTAAGCCAACTGGATCGGATGTTTAATGACAAGCCCAGTGCGGCGGAGAACGCCCGCGCCAGACGGGCGGAGCAATCGTCCGCCGCGTCCGGCAGGACGCGCGTCGGAGCCGGTTCTTTAAAGCAGGCCTTGGCGACAAGCCGCGCCACGGCGACGAGGTCACAGGAACAAACGCTCGGCACAGGGAAAAAGACGCGGGAAGAAGCGAAAAGGGCGGCGGATACACTGATCACGAAAAAACGCGAAGAACAGGAGCGAATCGCCGCCGCCGCGAGAGCCGCCGCCGAGGCAGCCGCAAAAGCCAAAACCGAGGCCGAAGCCGCCAAAATCATTGCCGATGCCAAGAGAACAGCCGCTGCTTCGCAGCCGGCGCGTACAGTTACCCAACAACCTCAAGCGGCCGCGCCGGTGCGGCAAGCGGCAAGGTCGACACAGAAACCATCGTGTCCATTATGCGGGGAACCGGATATGCCGTTGGGTTCCGGAAGTCATTTGGTATAATGGGATGCCAACAAGGGAAGTGCTGGATCCAATTTTTCGGCAGCTCTATATTACTGAATACCAATATTGCGATGGTAGAAGGACTTGGTGGGAGGAGTGAGCGTGGACCATTGAAGGAGACATACGTTATGCGAAAAATGCTGCTATTTCTTGCTCTGGTAATATTAGTGTTCCGCGTTGCTTCCTCCGCGCATTCCCTAGACGTCTCCACTCTGCCGCCAGAAATCCAGGCGCGGCACTATGTCCGGAAGATCGGCGAGGCGATAGAGAACAACGACAACAAGGCGGTAGTGGAACTGTGCGAAGCGTTGATACTGAATACCGAGTTGGAGATTGACGCGGAAATAGGGTTTTTCTACGCCCGGAGCCTGTTGGCGCTGGACCGTCGTGAGGAAGCCGCCGTGCATATCGAGGCGTTTCTGAACACGCCCGGCATTGACGAGGAGCTGATTGACGAGGCGCTTGCCATACTGGAACAGGCCGGCAAGCCGGACCGTCTTGCCACTGCGAAGCAATTGCTGTCGCCTGCGGTCAAGGAGCAGGGTGTCTATTTCTACCGCTTTGACCCGGACTTATTCATAAATTTCTCAATTTGGTACATATACTGTTATTCAAGCACGGCTTTGTGGAATTATTGATCTTATGATTCGCGTAGTCAATTTTCCCCCCTAACCCCCGCGCCTACCTAGTGCGTTGGGTGCCTGA
>JAVBQR010000192.1:0-2795 GCA_031548865.1 Planctomycetota bacterium | reverse complement strand
TTCTTCTCCTCCGCGACCCGTTAAATCGCACTGGCACGCCTTAAGGGTACCGAACGCCTATTGAAATTGTGAAAACGTGTCTCCTCCCGTCATACTTCGTCAGCTCGGTCGGAAATAACATTTTACGCCTAACCGCAGGCTGAAAAAGTGATTTCCTCCCTCGCTTCCTCGTCTGACGGGACGATACACATTTCCACAATCCCAATAGACGTTCGGTACGGTCCCTTTGGACCCCGCATGACCGGGATTTCCATTCGGGCGATTCGAGCTTCGGCCGAAGCTGTACTACAACTTTCTTATAGCCGCGTTCAGGCGGTGCGATCGGATTATTTATTTTTTTCTGAAGTTTTACAGTATGGTGTCTTCTGATAAATTACGGTAGCTGAACGTGTCTGTGCCCCCTCTCCATCGCATACCTCCTAAGATCCGTCTCTACATCGAACCGGGGTGTATGCAAATGTCCGGAAAAAGGCGTTTTCGGTGGCCTTAGAACGTCAACATGGTCTTGATGGCACCCGGCTGGCGCGAAGCCGCGAATGCGGCGGCAAAGTCTTCCAGCTTGTAGCGGCCCGTGACAAAGTCCGCCGCCACCAGCCTGCCGTCCTTCAGGTATTCGCAGAGCGGATCCTGCGCCGCCGCTTCGTAGACCCGGGTCGGCCACTGGTGCACCAGCAGGTTGAAGTTGTAGGGCCCGCGGTGCTTTTCCAGGGTCATATTCTCGTCGGCAATCACCCCGTAAACACAAATCGAACCGGCCATCTTGATGAGCGGCAGAGCTGAATTGGTTATCGAAGGGTGGCCGACGGCGTCGATGATCGCGTCCGCCTTGCCGCCTGCCTCCTTCTGGAAGCGGGCGACGAAATCCTCCTGGGGCGAATAAATGGCGTCGGCGCCGAGCTTTTTGGCGAGAGCGTGTTTCGCCTCCTGCGGCTCCACCACCGCGATGAAGGGGAAACCTTTCAGCTTCGCAAAGCGGATAAAGCTGAGGCCCACCGGCCCTGCCCCGAACACCAGAATCCGCATCGACGGCTGCAGATTGAAATCGGAAAACGCGGCATACACTTCCCGCCAGGTGCAGAGGAGGCCGGCCGCGTCCGGCTGCACATAGGCCGGAACTTTCCGCATAATCTGGTAAACTTCGTCCCAGCCGTGCGCCGCATCGGCCACGCCGTCCGCCTGCATCGCCAAATGATCCCGAGCCAGGACATAGTCCGCGTTCCCGCCCCAGGCGCTCTTAAAGTCGCTCCCTTCGGGGCTGAGGATCAACCCGCCGACCACCCGGTCCCCGGGCTGGAAAGTCTTGACTTTCGCACCCATCTTCTCGACGATGCCGCAATTTTCGTGACCCAGCAGGAGCGGATACTGATCCAGCCCGATGCCGGGGAAATGCCCCTCCACCACCTTCCGGTCGGTGGCGTTGCAAATGAAGGCGGCTTCCGACTTGATCAGGATGTCGTATGGACCCGGCTTCGGCACGGGTATGTCGACGATTTTCATTTCATTCGGACGCATAACGGCCAGTGCGCGCATGACAGTTCTCCCTTATTTCATTTGACAATTTCAACCTTGCTGCGGTCGAAGGAAATCCAGACGCAAAGAATGATCATCGCGCCCAATAACGATTGCTGCAGGTAAACGTCCACTTCCGCCACGGTCATGCCGATCTGCAGGACCGCCATCAGGAGCGCCCCCACGAGCGTGTTCAAAACCCCGCCCGCCCCGCCGGTCATCGCCGTCCCGCCCAGAACCACCGTGGCGATGGAACTGAGAATGTAGGGGGTGCCGATAGTCGGATAGCCGGAGTATTGCCGCGAAGCCAGGAGCAGCCCGGCGGTGGCGGCGCCAATCCCCGAGAACATAAAAGCCATGTTCTTGGTGTGGGCGATGTTCACCCCGGAAAGCCAGGACATGCGGACATTCGAACCGACGTAGAAAATGTTTCTGCCGATGGGAGTGAAATATTGGATAACGAAGAAAACCAGGAAAAAGAGGCCGCCGATTATGAAGGCGTTTTTAAATCCGAACAACCAGGCGCCGTTCACCACGTCGACAATCTTCATGCTCTTCCCCGGCACCGAAAGCGCCTTTGGGGTAAGGATGTAGGCGAGACTGACGAAAATGCCGCCGGTGCCCAAGGTGGCGATGAAGGAGGGGATTTTTACCCGGGTCAACAAAAGGCCGTTGATGTAACCGAATACCGCGCCGATGCAGATACACAAAGGATAAGCCCAGTAGCCGAGCTTACCTATCGTCAGCATGAATATGACCGAGGTGAGGGAAATCAGCCCGCCGACCGAAAGGTCGATGCCGCCGGTGACTATGGTCCAGGCCTGGCCGATGCCGACGGCGAGGAGAATGACGGCGGAGAGGCCGATATTGTTGATATTGAAGACGGTCAGGAAGGCGGAGTTCCGCCAGGTGAAAATGGCCACGAAGAAGACCAGGGCGGCGACGGCGAAGACGATCGAAGGGATGTCCTTGAGACGGCGGGCCAGGGATTTGGGGGGGTCGAGGGACGCTTCCGCCATGGTATATGCCTTTGTAGTTAAAGTGAGATGCTTATTGATGGTTATCCAGGCGCCCGCTTGGGCGGTCGCCATGCGAGGAAGAGTATAGAGCCGCGACATCAGCCGATTGTTGAATCCGGATCTTTCCAAAGAGGATGAGGGAACGAACCGGCTTATTCTACCGCCGACCTGGACGCGGCATAGTAACCGATGCAGACGTGTTCTTGACTGCCGATCCCCCTCCGTTTGGAGCACGCTGACGCTTTGCTCCGTAGAGGAAATTTTTTA
>JAVBQR010000060.1:0-17464 GCA_031548865.1 Planctomycetota bacterium | reverse complement strand
TGCAAAAGCCCAGTTTTTCAGTATGACGATTTAACCGCCAACCGTCACGCTGATAAAATCATTGTCGCAATAATTTCCACTATTTCGGTTAGAACTGGACTTTTGCAAAATCACCATTCAAACCGCCGAATGGCGATTTTGTAAAATCAAAAACCCTTGAATTTCGGACAAAAACGCTTTTTGCAAAGTGGCGATTGGCGGTTACATCGCCACTTTGCAAAAGTTCAGTTAGAACTCGGCATATATCCTCTTTCTGGAGCCAGCATGGCCAAAAAACCGCTTACCTACAAAGATTCCGGCGTCGACATCGACACCACTAACGCCCTGGTCGGCAATTACCTGAAAATCGTCAAATCGACCTACAATCCCGGCGTCATCAAGAACGACAATGGCTTCGGCGGGCTCTTCCGGCTCCAAGGCGCGCCCGGGCTCTTCGCCAAACGCTGGCGCGACCCGGTCCTCGTCTCCGGCACCGACGGCGTCGGCACCAAGCTGAAGATCGCCTTCATGCTGGACAAGCACGACACGGTCGGCATCGACCTGGTCGCCATGTCGGTGAACGATGTCCTGGTCCAGGGCGCCGAACCGATGTTTTTCCTGGACTACATCGGCATCGCCAAAGCCGACAAGCGCGTCCTGGTCGATTTGGTGAAAGGCGTCGCCGACGGCTGCAAGCAGGCGAACTGCGCCCTCCTGGGCGGTGAAACGGCCGAGCTCCCCGGCCTCTACGCCAAGGGCGAATACGACCTGGCCGGCTTCGCGGTGGGGGTGGTGGAAAAGAAACGCCTCATCGACGGCTCGCAGGTCGAGGCGGGGGACATCATTCTCGGCCTGCCGTCGTCAGGCCTGCATTCGAACGGTTTTTCCCTGGCCCGGAAAGCGTTGTTGGAAACGGGCGGGCTCAAGCTGAACGGTAAAAGCGCCGAATTGGGCTGCACTCTGGGCGAGGAACTCCTGCGGCCGACGAAGATTTATGTGAAGCCGGTGATGGCCGCCTTCATGGCGTACAAGGTGAAGCGGCCGATCCGCGCGCTCGCGCACATCACCGGCGGCGGTCTTTTGGAGAATGTGCCCCGCGTGCTGCCGGCAGACTGCGATGCGGTGTTCAATCTGGAGGCGTGGGAGGTGCCGCCGATATTCAGGCTGATCCAGAAGGCGGGGGGAATCGAGGATCAGGAGATGTTCCGGGTGTTCAACATGGGTTTGGGGATGATCATGGTGGTGACGCCGCCGTCGGTCGAGACAGTCCTGGAAAAGCTGAAGAAGGCGGGCTGCAAGGCCAAGGTGGTGGGGAGAATCACCGAGGGACGGCGCGAGGTGCGGTTGGTGTGAGGGTGAGGGCGAATTACGGGGATATGAAATTGAGATGCGCCCCTTTTGTTACCGCAGCTCCCTGTCTTGTTACGCCGGAATGACGTGTGGGGAAGGTTGCGGCAGGACAGGGTTCGGAGTCACGTGTTGCCTAAACATGCAACTGTAGTACTAAGTGGAACCGCCCAGCGACGGTTTATCGGCCTGGATTCCGGCGAGTTACGCTTCCCCCCGGTTCAATGTTTATGGCGCCGGAATGACGTGTGGGGAGGGGTACGGCGTAACAGGGTTCGGAGCCGCCGTTCCCTTGCCTAGCACTACAACGCTTGATTTTCGTATACCCTTCAACTACCCGTCATTCCGGCGTGACAGGATCCGGAGACATGATTTCACCGAAATCCAAAATGGAATCAGTATAAGCATCATGTCCCCGTAATCCTCCAGCCCTATGACACCGCCTTCGCCACCTGGCGGTGTTCCGCCAGCCAGCCCTGAAACGCCGCGATTTCCTTGGTCTGGGCAACGATGATGTTCTCCGCCAGCTGCCGCAATTGCGGGTTCAGGCTGTTGGTCAACACCGGCAGGGACATGTCGATGGCGCCGGCGTGGTGGGGAATCATCATGGACACAAAATTGAGATCCGCATCCTCCCCCGGCATCCCGGCCAGCATCCGGGTCATTTCGCGGTTCATCCGGTCCATGGCCTCCTGATCCTCGCCACCGTATTTGACCAGCAAACTGTGCATCAAACCGATCTCCCCCTCCTGCTCCTTGATTATTCCCAATGCCCATTGCCGCACCTGCGGATCCTTGGTGCCGGGCAACACCGCCTTGGCCATTTCGATTGCCGCCTGATGGTGGGCAATCATCGCCGACAGGAAGACCTGATCGTCATGATCGACCCACTTGCGATCCTGCGCCGGACTGCGTGACGAAGACATATCACCGTGCGATCGCATAGCGTTCGCGGGCATGAACCCTTCGCGCGGCAGAGACTTCGCCGCTTCCGAGTCGGTAGCGGATGAATCGGAAGTAGTTGCGTCGCCACCATCCGTGGCGGGCGGGGCGGGCGTTTTCTTTTCCGGAGGATCTTTTTCGGCAGTCTTATTTGCGGTTGGCTCCGGGTTGGCGCCGAGAGGCAAATCGCCCGGAAGCAGGCAAGCCTCGCCATATCCGGCCTCGCCATAAGGGTCGCCCCCATACCAGGCATCGCCATAGAGGTCGTCGCCATAGCTTTCGGCGCCGTTGGCGCCGCTGGCGTAATCCGCGCTTGGCTCCTCGTACGCATCGGTCCAAGCACTGTCATACGCATCGGTCCATGCTTCATCGGCTAGCCATGAATCAGCGGAAGGGGAAACGGCGTAGTCGTCCTGTCCGCCAACTTCGCCGTACGGCAGGTCGAAAGCGCTCCAAGCATCCGGCATGCCACTTTCGTATTCGGCAATTTCACATACCTCCCCGGCCTGTGTCGAATATGCGTTGGTACCAACGATCATTAACGCGATAATCGCCACTGCGCAGCCCACCCCAACGCTGCACATACGTAATAATTTACTCATTACAAACTCCTTATATCTTTCCAATCACCGACTTGGAGCAGCTCTAAAACACTATTTTAGAAGCGCCCTTTACCCGATGACTATCACCAATGATCCGGGTATCACGCGCTATTCGGCAGATAGCGGCCTGGGGTTCGAGTGGCGGGAGGAGAGATTGGCATGTGACAACCGTTGTGGGCTCAGTTGCTACCGCACCGGGCCCTAACGGCAATCCGGGAGAACCAAACAAATTGGCGGGGCGATAGGGCGGATTTTGTCGTGCCATGCAACGCCAATGCTACCTGCCAGTTCCGAACCGGTCGGCAGTAATTTCGTTGCTTTCTGCGACGCAATACATAACATAGCTGCAACTATATATAGACTGGACTATCATCAAATAACCCGGGAAAATCTTTTGGTAACATTGTTTCAACCACTCGGCGCCCCTGCCACCGTCTCCCACCGGCGTTCCCTCCGGCAATAGGGCGAGTGTCACCGCTACGTTTGTATCCGTGTCGAATGTCACGGCAGTATCCATATTTCTATCACCCGAGATGTATATTAATGGAGATGTAAAATGTCCATCCGAACCAAACTATATCTGGCGTTTGCGGCCTTGGTCGTGTTAGCCCTCTTCGTCGGCGCGGAAGCACTGTACGCGTTTAACCGCACCCAGAAAATGGTCGAGGAAACAAAACAGGAAATCACCTACGTCAGCAATTACCTGGTCCCCCTCAATCAGCATCTCGACCGCATGGCCACCGACACCATGGCCGCAGGTTGGGGCTTCTATTCCTACATCTTCAGTCATTTCGACATCGACTACAACGACGGCATGAAATACGCCGACGCCTCCGCCAAAGGCCTGGCCGAAGTGGAAAAAATCCTCGCCGAAGCACCCAAGGACCGCCTCGGCGAATTGCGCAGCGAAGTGCCCAACATCAAAAACAGCCTGAGCCAAATCATCAACATGACCAACCAAATCCGCGCCCAAATCGCCCGGCTCGACCAGACCAAGGAGCAAATCAGCGGCCTCGGCGACAGCGTCAACCACACCCTCAACGCCCTGATGCGGGAAGCCGTCGATTCCATCAAATCCGGCTTTCTCAGCGAAATGAAACCGGGGGTGACCGAATTCCCGCCCGTCCTGCAGCGCCGCGTCGACCGCGTCGACTTCATCGACAAACTCGGCGACGACTTCAACAGCGGCGAACTGGAATACCACATCGGCACCAGCTTCTTCCAGGAAAAGGCCGAGCAGCATTTCCAAAAAGCCATCGCCATCCTCAAAGCCGCCGCCGACGAATCCCACTCCTACGCCAACACCCCGGAAAAAGTCGGCCGGCGCCAGGAAACCAAGGACGCCTTCCTGTCCTTCTCCAAGGACCTGAACGACTACGTCGCCAATATCACCGCCTTCTCCAACGATTCGCAAAGCAACGAAAAACTCGGCGCCGAGATGACGGAAATCTCCGACGCCATGGACGGAAAAATCGCCGCCCTGTCGAAGCAAAACGCCGAAAACGTGGTCAGCCTCACCTCGGAAATCGCCGCCAACACGGTGCGCATCGACACGCTGGTGGATCGCTCCGCCTTCATCACCAGCCTCCTGGTCATCGCCTCCGCCATCATCGGCGCCATCTCCGCCATCTGGATTACCCGCTCCATCACCCATCCCATCAACCAGGTCATCGATCGCCTGGGCCACGTAGAAACAGACATCTCCGGCGCCTCCGGCACCCTGAACCACGCCTCCCAAACCCTCGCCGGCGGAGTCACCGAACAGGCCTCCTCCCTCGAGGAAACCTCCGCCGCCATGGAACAAATGGCCTCAATGGCCCGGCAAACCGCCGACAACGCCAAGCGCGGTTCCGAACTCGCCCGGCAAACCTCCGACGCCGTCAACGCCGGCGCCGCCGCCATGGACGAAATGGGCCAGGCCATGACCAATATTTCGGAAAGTTCCGACAAGGTCCAGAACGTCATCAAAACCATCTCCGACATCGCCTTCCAGACCAACCTCCTCGCCCTCAACGCGGCGGTCGAGGCCGCCCGCGCCGGCGAAGCCGGCAAAGGCTTCGCCGTGGTCGCCGACGAAGTCAGGAACCTCTCGCAACGGTCCGCCCAGGCCGTCCGCGACACCGAGTCCCTCATCCAGAACACCGTCGACTCGGTCCGGCACGGGAACGACATCGCGGAGAAACTCGCCGACAGCTTCAAGGACATCCGCGAAGGCATGACCGGCATCGGCCAGAACATCGAATCCATCGCCGACGCCGCCAACGAACAAGCCCAGGGCATCGACCAGGTGAACACCTCCGTCGCCGCCATGGACAAGGTCACCCAGCATAACTCCCAAGCCGCCTCGGAAACGGCCGGCGCCAGCAACCACCTCGAGGATCAGGTGCAAAACCTCCAGCAGGACATCGGCAGCCTCACCCGCATCGTGCACGGGGTGGTCGGCGCCAAACTGCGCGAAAGAAGAGCCGCGAAATTGGCCAGCGCCAAGGTCGGCGTCATGCGGCCCACGCTCATCGAAATGGAGTAGCGGCCCGCGCGGATTACGATTGCACGAAAAAGCGGCGGGGACCTTTCGGTCCTCGCCGCTCTTTTGTATTCTGGTGGAGCAAAGGGGAGTCGAACCCCTGGCCTTCGCATTGCGAACGCGACGCTCTACCAACTGAGCTATTGCCCCGCTATATTTCCCTGAAAAGCAAGCCAACAAGTATATGGGGATACGCAGTCCTGTCAACGAAAATCTCGCGCTTTAGCGCCGGGGACCCCGGTCCCGGCCGCCGCCGCCCGGCCTGCCGCCCCGGTCGCCCGCGGGTTTGCGCGGTTGCACCACGTACGTTTCCCCGCGTTCCTCCATCACGACCGCCTTACGGGACAAACGCACCTTGCCGGTCACCGGGTCGATCTCAATCACCTTCACCTTGAGGATGTCCCCCTTCTTGCAGAAGGACTCGGTCGTTTCCACCCGGTTGGTGTCCAACTCGGAAATGTGGCACATCCCTTCCGTTCCGGGGAGAATTTCCACAAACACCCCGAAGTCGCGGACGTCCGTCACCGGGCCCTCGTAAACCTTGCCGAGTTCCGCCACTTCGACGAGACCCTCGACCTTCTTAATCGCCTTCTGTAGGGACTCCGCGTCCGGCGCGCAAATGGAGACGATGCCCACCCCGGTCGAGTCGTCAATTTCCACCTGCACCCCGCATTCCTCCTGGATGCTGCGGATCATCTTGCCGCCGGGGCCGATGATTTTCCCGACCATGTCCTGGGGAACGGTGATGTTGTGGAGGCGGGGCGCCCGGGGGTTGATTTCCGGCCGCGGCGCAGCCATGCACTTGGCGATTTCGTTCAGGATGTGCAGACGGCCTTCGCGGGCCTGGGACAGGGCCCGGCGCATGGTCTCGGTGGATATCCCCTTCACCTTGATGTCCATCTGGAGGGCGGTGATGCCGTCCCGGGTGCCGCAGACCTTGAAGTCCATGTCGCCGTAGTGGTCTTCGTCGCCGAGGATGTCGGTGATGATGGTGGGTTCCTGGCCGGGGTCCTGAATCAGCCCCATGGCGATGCCGGCGACCGGTTTCTTGATGGGAACGCCCGCGTCCATCAGGGCCAGGGTCGCGCCGCAGACCGAAGCCATCGAGGAGGAGCCGTTCATTTCCATGATTTCCGACACCGCCCGGACCGCGTAGGGGAAGCCGCTGTCGTGGGGCATGACCGGTTCCAGGGCCCGCTGCGCCAGCATGCCGTGGCCGATTTCCCGCCGGCCGGGGCCGCGCGGCAATTTCGCCTCGCCGACCGAAAAACCGGGGGCGTTATAATGCAAAAACCACATTTCCTCGTAGGGGTCCCGGAGGCCGTCCACTTCCTGCGCGTCCGAGCCGGAACCGAGGGTGATGGTTACGAGCGCCTGCGTTTCCCCGCGCGTGAACAGGCTCGAGCCGTGCGTCCGCGGGAGAACCCCGACCCGGCAGTCGATGGGCCGGACGGTGAAATTGTCGCGGCCGTCCACGCGGCCGTTTTTCTTGATGAGGCTGCGGATGACTTCCGTCTTCACCGCCCCGGCCGCTTCCTTCACGTCCTTTTCGGTGATGCCGTCTTCCGCTTCCGGATCCACCAATTCGCCGATGACTTCGTCGATAAGCGCCTTGGCGGCGTCGCGGCGGCCGAATTTCCCGGGCGTGCACAAGGCTTTGGCCATACGGTCGCCGAGGGCTCCGCGGACCTGGTCCAGGTAAGCCGGCGCCGGCGGCGGGGTGACGGAGATTTTTTCCTTGGGGCCGGCCTTCTTCACCAATTCGTCGATTAGTTCGCAGATTTCCTTCACCACCGAATGCCCGAGGTTCAGGGCTTCCAGCATCTTTTCTTCCGGAATGTCCGCCGCCCCCGCCTCGACCATGGTCACGGACTCGCGCGTTCCGGCGAGGACCAATTTCAAAGTCGACTTCTTGTCCTCCTCGTGGGTCGGGAAAACGATGAAATGCCCGTCCACCATACCGATCCGCACCGCCCCGAGCGGGCCTTCGAACGGCAGTTCGGAAAGGGACAGCGCGGCCGAGGCGCCGATTATCGAAAGGATGTCGGGGTCGTTTTCCATATCGGCCGAGAGGACGATGGACTGGACCAGGACTTCGTCGAAAAAGCCGTCCGGGAAGAGGGGGCGAATCGGCCGGTCCGCCAGGCGCATGGTGAGGATTTCCTTGGTGGAGGGGGCTTTTTCGCGCTTAAAAAAGCCGCCCGGAAATTTACCGGCGGCGTAGGCTTTTTCGCGGTAGTCCACCATCAGCGGGAAAAAATCCTGCTCCGGGAAACGCGGCGACGCCGTGGTCGCGGCCGAGAGCACCACCGTATCGCCGTAACGCACCACGGCCGCGCCCGCGGCCTGTTTCGCCAAAAGGCCGGTCGATAGGCGGAGGGTTCTGCCGCCGATATTTTTCTCGACGGCTTTTTCCTCGAGTTTTAGTTCCATAATTTCTCCTGTTTGCTGTCTATCTCATCCTGTTTTCGGGTTATAGGTGTTTGCGAAACCGCTTTAATGCGGTTATACCACCCCCTAAACGCAGAAGCCGCACGGCCAAAAGGCCGGCGGCGTGCGTAGTGCCGTTCGGGGATTCTGCGGGGGAATCAAGTTCACCAAACCTACCGCATCTTAACGGACCGATCCGGCAGGATACTATTCCTTGGCGCGAATGCCCAGCTTTTGAATAATGGCGCGGTAACCGTCGAGGTTGGTGTCGCGCAAATATTTCAGCAGGCGATTGCGCCGGTTGACCATCATCAAAAGGCCGCGCCGGGAGTGCTTGTCCTTCTTGTGCACCTTGAGGTGCTCGGTGAGGGAGGTGATGCGTTCGGTCAACAGGGCGACTTGCACTTCGGGGCTGCCGGTGTCGTTCGACTTGGTGGCGTAGGTCTTGATGAGTTCCGATTTGCGATCCTTGCTCATGGTCATGGCGTAACCTTTCCTATGGCGCCGACTTGATCCGTTATCGTTAACAAATACTTGTTTGAAAAACTCGCCCACATAAAAATACCGTCGGCGTCGCACCGGCGGCCTTTCCCTCGCGAGCAAGGTATGGCGCCAATTATATGCAAGGCGAAACGCTTGTCAAGAAATGGCTTTGCGAAACCGTTCATCCCCGTTCAACAGGGCGGTTGGTCATTTGGGTTGCAATACCTCCCCGGCCTGGCTGGACGGCGCGAAATACGGCACCAGCGAACGCTCCTCCGGATCGACGATGATCGGACTGGGGTGATTCTCCGGATTGGAAATGATGTCCCGGGTCCACACGCAGGACGCCTGCATGAAATCCCGCAGGGGCGGCCAGGAATCAAGCGCCCGGGCGCGGTTCTCGTCCTCTTGCGCCCCTTTTTCGTCGTCCATGGCGGCCCGGGTCAGGCTCCGCCAATAATACGCCGCGCCGTAGGAAGGATTGCGGTCCATGATCTGATCCAAATCCGTCAGCGCTTCCCGGTATTTCCCTTGTTCGAACTTCGTCCTGGCCCGACCCAGCATGCCGAACTGCCACATGTCGCCGCTGGCGTAGGTCATGATGCCAATCGCCTGGTCGAAGGCCTGTTCCGCCGTTTCGCCGTTGCCGGAGCAGTCCTGCATAAACAGGGATTCCCCTTTGACCAGGAGAATCGCGACCCGCAGATTGGCGTATTGGCTGGGATGATCGGCTTTGAAGGAATGGATAAGCGCATCGGCCCGGTCCGCCTTCACCAGCGCCAAATCGGGGCGGAAGGCCCGCATCTCCAGGTAGGCGGCGCGGAGTTCCTTCCGGGCCTCGATCTCGGCCTGGGACATTTCCGCCCGCTGGATTTTCTCCCGGTGGGCAGTCCATAGCATGAAAATCCCCACCAGGATCGCCGAGCCGATAATCAGCGGCACCCATATAGCCGCCTTGCCGTAATCCTCCAAGGACTCCGGGAGGCGGTCGCTGATCCGGGTGTTTTGATTGGCGGACATGGCGTTCTCCGTTACTATCTGAACTTTTGCCAAGTGGCGATTTAACCGCCAATCGCCACTTTGCAAAAATCGTTTTTTCCCGAATTTCAAGGATTTTTGATTTTTCAAAACCGCGATTCGGCGGTTTGAATGATGATTTTGCAAAAGTCCAGCAGAGAACCCGAAAATTATAAAAATAAATAAACCATCCCCTGCATATCTTTTCAGTTACTCTGTGAACCTCTGTGTCCTCTGTGCCTCTGTGGTGAAATTTAATATACAGTGCCCCCCGCTTCCCGGATCTCACCCCACCTTGCCGAACAAGGTCAATGCCGTCGCCGACTCGACCGCGACCTTGACCAGCCGGCCGGTCCAGTCCTCGTCTTTCGGCGGCGCGGGGAAAACGCAAATCAGGTTGTCGGCCGTCCGGCCGGTCCAACGGGACGCATCGCGGGACGACGCCCCTTCCACCATGATTTCCAGCGTCTTCCCTATCAGACTGTCGCCCCGGCGTTTGTTTACCCGGTTCTGCACGGCGAGCAGATCGTTGTTGCGGCGTTTTTTCACCTCCGGAGGAATGTCGTCCGGCATCTCCGCCGCCGCCACCGTACCCGGGCGGGGCGAATATTTGAAAATGTAGGAATTGGTGAACCCGGCCTTTTCGAGCAAGTCCCGGGTGTCGCGGTAATCCGCCTCGCTTTCTCCGGGGAAGCCGACGATGAAGTCGGATGCGATGCCGGCGTGGGGAATGACGTCCCGGATCATGGCAACCTTGCGCTCGTATTCCGCCCGGGTGTAACCCCGGCGCATGGCGGCGAGAATGCGGTCCGACCCCGATTGCGCCGGCATGTGGAAATGGGGGGAAACCCGCGGGAGCGCCGCCACCGTTTCCACCAGCTCCCGGGTGATGTCCCGCGGATGGCTGGTGAGGAAGCGCAGGCGCACCAGCCCCGCACCGTTTTCCTTCACCGGCCCGAGTTCGAAATCGACCTGCCGCAATAGTTCGGCGAAGCTGCCGCCGTCGTGTTTGCCGTAGGCGTCGATGTTCTGCCCCAACAGGGTCACTTCGCGGGATCCCGCCCGGGCGAGGGCGCGGACTTCCCGGGCGATGGCTTCCACGGGACGGCTGATTTCACCGCCCCGGACATAGGGGACGACGCAATAGGAGCAGTAATTGTCGCAACCGCGCATCACCGCCACAAAGCCGTGAATCCCCTTGTGGCGCTGCCGGGGATGGGGCTGGCCGATGCCGGGACGGTCGCCGCCGGAGCCGCCGAAAATGCCGATTTTATGCGGATTGACATCGATGGCGTCCAGGACTTCGGCGAGTTTGGGGAATTGCCGGGTGCCGAGGGCAAAATCGAGGTACGGCAGTTTTTCCAGGAGGCTTTCGCCTTCCCGTTCCGAAAAGCAGCCCATGATGCCGATGCGCAGATCCGGTTCGGCGAGGCGCCGCGCCTTGAGTTGCGCCAAACGCGACAGCACGCGCTGCTCGGCGTGGTCCCTTACCGCACAGGTGTTAAAAATTATCGTATCGGCCCTGGCCTCGTTACCCACAATGGCGTGCCCGGCGTCGGCGGCCGTTTCCGCGGCCAGGTCAGAATCGAGTTTGTTCATTTGACAACCGAAGGTTATGAAAAATATTTTGCGCATAGGGCGGTTTCTTTTTTCACCTTTTCTTTCGTTCCGGAAAAACCTCGTTCACCCCTTCCTCAAACTCCGGATGATCCTTAAGGAACAGCGGCTCCGGATAATCGGCGTTCCCGCCGGCGTAGGGGCAGGTCCCCGGCAGGCATTTCATCGCCACCGAGGCCCGGGCGCTGGTGCACAGCGGCTGTTTGACAAACCGCTCCGGATAGACCGTGCAGAGATTGGTCGCCACGTCCAAATATTCACACGGGACGTCGGTGATTATCACCTCGTCCCCCGAACGCACCTTCTGGTAACAGCAGGCGCCGCAGCGCCGGCAGAGGTTTTCGTACTGGATGTCCGTTTCCGGCTCGGGAGCCGGATTTTTTTTGCCGCTCATGACCCCTACCTCACACCCCTCTGTCCTGGTCCGGCCAGATGAATTTGTGGAGCTGCAGATTCAACCGCACCGGCAGTTTATCCTCGAGCATCCAACCGGCCAATTCCGCCGGGCTCACCCTTCCCAACACCGGCGACAATAATGTGACCACTTCCCGCGCCGGATAGTCGCCCGACTTTATTATTGTCTTCAGCCAATCATAATCCAGCCGGTCGGCGATTACGACTTTTATTTCGTCGCCTTTCCGGAGCAGGGCGAGGTTTTCCATGCGCATCATGGGGGTCATGCCGGAGGACGGCGCTTTCAGGTCCATAATTTTATGGACGGCGGCGGGGAGGACGGAAATGTCCAGCGCCCCGTTGGTTTCGACCAATACCGTGTAGCCGCTATCCAGGAGCAATTGCGCCAGCCGGGGCGTATTCCCCTGCAGAAGCGGCTCACCGCCGGTGATTTCCGCCAGCGTGGTTTTATGCGGGGCGATGGCGGCGAGGATGATGTCCAGGGGGAGTTCGCGGGGCTTCTCCTCCATGGCGTACTTGGTGTCGCACCAGGAGCAGTGGAGGTTGCAGCCGGCCAGGCGGATGAAGGAACAGGGCAGGCCGGCAAAGGTGGACTCGCCTTGGATGGAGTGGAAGATTTCGTTGACCAGGAGGGTGGGCATGAATGGGGTGACCTTGTTTACCCGCGTTACACTTTTATTAGAATGCGTGCATCGATATTCAAGGCAGCGGCCAATTTTTTGGCGTTGACCCTGCCGATGGGCCGCTTGGCGTTTTCCATTTCCGAGATGTGGCGGCGGGGGATACCGGTAAGGGAGGATAATTGCACTTGGGTCAAATCCTCGCGGTAGCGCGCACCGGAGAGGCACATGCCTGGCAACTTCTCCGGATCATTGAAATACGGCAGCTCCCGCCATGGTGTTGCTTCATCGTCATCATCGCTTTCATCCACTTCCTTAAAGCCTAATACTTGCATTTCCTTAATAGCCAGCCGCGCTTTGTTTTTCGGCCCGACGAAAGTCAATACCATCTCAGTACGGGGCTTTGCCGTGGGTTCCCGCATAAGTTATCTCCACCATACGAATGCCGACGCTGGATTCTTCCCAAACCGCAACGTAAGTAGGTTTGCCTTTTTTTAGATGGCAGTGGTGTCGCTTGGCACCAAGCTTTCCATAATTCGGCCAGTCTCCCCGCACCGGGCCATTTATCTCTATTTCGGACATGAGCGAGGCAAGGGCTTCACGAACCACATGCGGCAAGACGGCAACATTCTTCTTTGCCTTTCCCGTTACCGACACCTGCCAGCCCTTGTCCATTATGCAACCCTTTACTAAGTGTACTATATTTTAGTGCATTGTCAAGCGATGATTATTTCGAAATACTAATGGGCCCTATTTATCTCGGAAGGACGCGTGCATGTCCGGGCTGGAAGGAAGAATATCGTTTAGGGGAAGGTTGGGCATGATTGGAAAAGCCTTATGTGCCGCCAGTAGAACGGTCACGATCCTTGACCACCTGATTGTGGAGGTCCTTCAGTTTGCTCAAAGTCGCCTTGGCCAAAGCCACCCGGGCTTCAAGAATCATCTTCTGGGGTTCCGGCAGATCGATCACCCGGTTGCGAAGGCGCTGCACATTGGCATTGAGGTGGGTTGAGAGACGAGAGGTGGGGAATTTTTTGTAATCATCGCCGACCTCTTTCAGCGACGCGTTGGCTTTGAAATATCCCGCCGGATCATCACGCATTTGATCAACCGCCGCCGTAATCATTTTGTAGCCGGCTTCGGCGCTTTTCATGTATGCGTGTTCATTGGCGGTCGGGTTTTTGTTCATAATACGATCCGCTGCTTGCAGGGAAATTTCAAATTTTATTAGTTCCTCGACAGTTTTTCCTTTAATAGCCGCATCCAGGATCGCCGCCGTCATTTTTTTGGCGTATCCCATTAGATTGGCGTATTCTGCCGTTTGTTCAAGCTTACCTTGATCGATGGCGAAATTGGAAGCCAAAACAATTAACGGATTAGTCTTCCGGTTCATCCAGCCAGCCCTTCCCATAAACCAGGTTTGCCTCGGTCAGATCCACATCCATTTCAAGCAGGTATTGCTTGCCAAACCCGATTTTCCACGCCTTGGCTATACCCGGAACTATTGGTAAATTCCTGGTAAGGCGATCGTATTCCTCCTCATCCCCGCGTTCATGGGCATCAATTGCCGCTTTCAAGGCAACAGAGTATTCGTCCATGGTGAAATTCCGGGTCCGGCCATGAATGTAGATTTCGCGTTCGGGAGCGGTCTTGACCGTCATTTCGTTATCCCTCCTATGAATACCGGATCTATGCAAAATCGCCATTCACGCCGCCGAATGGCGATTCTACGAAACGGGGATCATCGGGAATCGGCGTTACCGCTTCTTTTTCTTCTTCGCCTCAGCCGACGGCACCGCCGCCGCCCCCGCACCGGCCTTGGCCGGAGCCGGCCCGGCATCCACCCCGGCGCCCGCCGCGACAGGGTCGCCCAGGCCTAGCTTCGGCAACACCGCCTTACGCATGTACCAGTTCTCCGCGACGCCGCAGAGCGCCGAAACGGTAAAGTAAAGCACCAGCCCCGCCGGCATGGAATAGAAGATGAACACAAACATCAGCGGCATCAGCTTCATGATCTTCTGCTGCTGCGCCTGCTGCGGATCCGTCGGCTTCGGCTGCAAACTCATCTGGATATACTGCAAAACAAAGTAAAGAATCGGCAATAAACTTATGTAGCTCGAATTCAGGAACGGGATGTTGTGGCCCAGGTCATACAGGCAGTCGGGCTTTGACAAATCCTTGATCCACGGCGGCAAAAACGGCGCGTGGCGCATCGAGAACCCCTGCGAGAACGCCCCGTACAAGGCGAAGAAAATCGGCAGCTGGATGAAGATCGGCAAACAGCCCCCGGCCATGTTGAGGCCGTTCTCCTTGGAGAATTTGCTCATCTCCGCCTGCATCTTGACCTTGTCGCCGGCATACTTCTTCTGGATTTCCTTCATCTGCGGCGCGAGCTTGGACATCTTGTTCATCGCCACGAAGGACTTCCGGTTCAAGGGATGCAAAAGCGCCTTGATGATGATGGTCATGGCGATAATCGCCAAGCCGTAGTTGCCGAAAATGCCGTCCAAAAACTGCAGGGCCCGCACCATCCAGCGGCTGATGAAGTCGAGTTGCCGGACCGTGTACGACACCACCCCCTCGAACCGGCTGTCGGCGTCGACCAGCCAATTGTCCACCGCCGGACCCGCATACAACAGGTACTGCGCCTTGAAGGTCCCGCCCGCCGGAACCGCCCCCGGTTCTACGGTCAGGCTGGTTTCGGCGAAGGCCGGCACCGACCCCAGAGGCGTATTCACCTGCGGCTGATTCTTGAAGTTCTCGACCAGGTCCGGCTCGGTCGGGATACTGCCCGGAACCCCGGCGAACAACAGCCGGGTTGCGCCGTTCGAATCGACCAGGGAGGCGTCCGCCGCGCTCATAATCGCCACGAAGAAACGGTTCTTCGCCCCGACCCAGGCCAAATTCGCCCGGTTGTCGCGGTCGGCCATATGGGTGACCTTGAGCAAATCGGAAATGGCCTTGCGTTCGATTTCCACCGAGGCGGAAGCGGCGGCCGGCTGGCGCGCGGTCAGGAAGTTGATCAGGCCGAAGTTTATCGTCGCATCGTCCGCCACCAAGCCGGCTGGCCCGACCAGATTATAGCTGAGAAGCTTGTTTCCGTCGGAAATGTTCCGCCATTCCAAATCGAACTTGACGGTGAAATCGGCGCCGCCGCCGTCATGCCCCGGGAAACGGTAAATCCGCCGCACTTCCCAGTCCCCCACCACGGCGCGAAACACCAGGTTGTCGCCGCGTTTGACCTCGGGACCGGGTTCGGGGGAAATTTCCGCCCAGGACGGCGCTTCGACAAGTTCGTAGCGTTCGTCGCGCATGGCGGTTGTCAGCATCTCCTGCCGGTTTGTGCCGTAGCGCACGTTGTCGACCCGCAGGCTGTTCCTGCCCGGCGCCATGCCGTCCAAAAGCAAGACCTCGTTCTCCGCCACCTCGTGCATCGGCACCCGGTAGAAGCCGAGGAGGCGCCACGAAACCAGGCCGCCGCCGACCGAGGAGAAGGTCGCCTCGTAACCGTGCTTGTTCTTGCCTTCCTCGCCGACCCGCACCTTGACGCGGTAATCGCCGGTGGGGTTGAAGCGCTTCGCCTCCTCCGGCACATCGGCGGCAATCGCCCCCGGAGTGGTTCCTGTCGCCGGCTGGTCGAGCAAACGGTCGCCGTGCTGGGTGGCGGCCGACGGTGCCGCCGGCGGGCTCGCCTGCGGGATCACGTACTGGAGGATCAGCAAAAAGGTAAGCGCCACCGCCATCATCAGGAGAAAACGATATTTTTGGTCGTCATTCACGTTCGGCCGCCTGTCTTGAAAAAACCGGGGCGTTCCTGCCCCGGGTATTTGGTCCCTGGTGCCACTGAAGAAATTTCTACATAATGTAAATATCGTGTCCCCGAATTCCGGGATTCATCACCAATCTTTCAAAATAATCCGTCACCCCTGTTCCTCGTACCCCGGCGGCGGATCGTAACCGCCCCTGGCAAAAGGATGGCAGCGGAGAATCCGCCACGCCCCCAGTGCCCCGCCGAGAATCAGCCCCTTGCGGGAAATCGCATGCAACATGTAATTGCTGCAACTCGGGTGATAACGGCAAACATTCGGCCATAGCCGGCTGAAGGAATGCTGGTAAGCGCGAATCAGCCCCATCGCCAGCCAGGAAAACGGCCGCCGCCAGGGACTGACCGGCGGCGCCGGCAAGGTGGGCGGCCAATAGCCGCCGGCATAAAATTGCCCGCACGGCTCGCTTCCAGCCAAGTCGCCGTTTTGCCCTGCGCCGGCTATTCCGGTCGCCTTGGCGTTTCCGCTCGAGTCGGTGCGGCAATTCGCGGCGGAGTTCCCGCCCGCTCCGGCGCTTTTTCCCCTGTCGGACATACCGCATTCGCCCCGCTGGTTGCCCGGGCGATGGCTTTGGCCACATCCCGCTTGAGGTCCGGCCACGTTGCCTCCAATACACCGGCTTTCGCCAGTAAAACCAGGTCGCAACCTTTGGGCAGGGCGTCTTTCTGGGTTCGAAAAGCGGCGCGGAGCCGGCGTTTCATGCGGTTCCGGTTTACCGCCTTGGCGAGCTTCCTGCCCGCCGCCACCGCCACCCGCGTCGCCCCGTTTTCGTTGGGGAGCGCCCGCGCCGCCACCGGTCCGGCCGAGCCGCGATTTCCGGCCTCGAACAATTGCCCGATGCGTTCGCCACCGCGCAAGCGTTCCCGCCGGGGAAGATTTTGCATATTGGCACGACCCGTCCATGCATTTAAAACCGACTCGTTTGCCCGGCTGGCGGGCAAAACCGGATATCGGCGACATTCCTGGATTAAACGATGCGATTTTGCGGCAATCCCCGGCAAAGTCAAGCCTAAAGCCAAAAATTGGCCGCCGAAACGGGACCGGCGCCAGGAGGACTGCGGGAAGGGGCGTCTAAACCGGACAAATTGTCTTGACAACACCCGGCGCATGAATATACTCGTCAACTCACCGCCACGGCCTTCCGGCCGCAGCCGCGATTCTTTTATGAGATTTTCTGCTCCGGCGGTGACAATTTGCGAATAACCATCAGTTCGGGGAGTGGCGCAGCTTGGTAGCGCGCTTCGTTCGGGACGAAGAGGCCGGAGGTTCAAATCCTCTCTCCCCGACCAATATAACAAACGCACGGGTTGGACTCATAAGGTCCAACCCGTGACTTTTTTGATATTAACCATGACAAACCAAGGGGATACGAAAAGGCGTCTTTGCCGCCTGTTGGACACCACCATACACAGCCATGACCCCCAAAAGCACAAGTTTGAACCAATCCTGAGCCAATCCTGCCAATCCTACGCCAATCCTGAGCCAATCCGATTTCGCTGTAAGTCTGAAACGGGAGCCCTGAAGCACCCTGAAAACCAATGAATGGCTGGAGCCGGTGACAGATGAATAGGATGGCATACTCGATTCGATTTGTGCGGAAAAATAGCCCACAACCGTCAAGGAACAGCCATGCCCGTATTCAACCCACTCATCCCTGAAGAAGAA
>JAVBQR010000070.1:0-12817 GCA_031548865.1 Planctomycetota bacterium | reverse complement strand
GAATCCGTCATGAATCACAGACCGCGCCAAGCCAGTAGCCCGATGAACGAGGGAGACGCCGCCATAACCCAAGGCTTTGGCTTCGGTGGCGGCCCAGATACGGCGTGCCCGTTCATCTAAATGAGATGATAAAGATTGGTCTTTGCTCGAAATAAGTTCTGTCGTTGTCATGCCCAAAATTATACAGTATTTTCGGTTTGAGTTGTAGTCTTTATTTTATTACAGACCCTAACGCCATCCGCGCCGCCGGCCGCAGCAAGGACATCCAGATCTATTCCTTCGACGGCGCCAAGTTCGAATACGACGAACTCAGGAAGGGAACGGTCGTCGCCACCGGTGAAAACAGCCCCTTCAAACTGGCTCAGACCACCGTCGACGTGATCAAGCGCTATGAAGGCGGCGAACGCGACTTCCCGGACGTCGTCGCTCCGGCGCCCATCCTGGTCACCCCAGCGAATGTCGACGAAGTTTACGACTTCGGCTGGTAATCGCTCCATTTCCACGCTTCGGAACTCCGTCACGATTTGCCTCGCGGCGGAGTTCCGGATGCATAGAAATAGATCTATGCCGCCGTAACGGCGGTGGGACCGGAGCACACTTAAAACTCGCATGGGAAGAAAACTATGGCGGAACCAACAGACTATGCCATCGAGGCCCGGGAAATCGGAAAATCCTTCGGAGGCGTACGCGCTCTCAAGGGCATCAATCTAGCGGTCAGGAAACAGAGCATACACTGTATAGTGGGCGAGAACGGGGCTGGCAAAAGCACGCTGATGAAAATATTTTCAGGAGTCCTGAAAAAGGATTCCGGCGACATTTTCGTCAATGGCAGGTCCGTAAACATCTCCTCCCCGAAGGATAGCGTCAGCCAAGGCATAGGCATCATCTACCAGGAATTCGTCCTCGCGCCGGACATGACGGTGGCGGAAAACATCTTTCTCGACAAGCTTTCCTCGGGCGGATTTTTCATCAATTGGAAAAGCATCAATTCCCGAGCCAGGGAATTCATACACCGCTTCGGTTTCAAGATCGCCCCGCAAACAATGATTAGGGATCTGTCCGTAGCCTACATGCAGATTATTGAAATCACCAAGGCTTTGGCGAAAAATGCCAAAATCCTCATTCTTGACGAGCCCACCGCCGTCCTTTCTGACCCGGAGATCAAGATTCTCATGGCCATCCTCCGCAAATTGAAAGAGGACGGAACCACCATCATCTATATTTCCCACCGACTCGACGAGGTGTTTGAAATAGCCGATGAAATCACCGTGTTCAAGGACGGGGAGTCGATAGAAACGGGTCCCGCCGGCAAATACAGCAAAGGCGACATCATCAATCTCATGACCGGCCGGGCCATGACCGAACTGTTCCCGAAACGCAATGCGGCGATCGGCGACACGATTCTGGAGGCGTGCGGCATCGGCCAGAAAAACATCGTCCGGGACATATCGCTGGAAGTTCGCACCGGCGAAGTGGTCGGGCTGGCTGGGTTGGTCGGCTCGGGCCGGAGCGAATTCGCCCGGGTACTGTTTGGGCTGGATAGAAAAACTTCCGGGGATATACTGTTCCAGGGCGCGAAAATCTTCGTCAAGTCGCCCCGCGACGCACTCCGCCACGGCATTGGCATGGTTCCGGAAAACCGTAAGGATCAAGGGCTGGCCCTGGACATGTCCATTGCCGAAAACATGACCATGGCCAATCTGTCCTCGGTGGTGAGGGCCGGCATTTTTATCGACAGCAAGAAGGAAAACGGCATTTCCAGCCACTTCTCCCAACGCCTCCGCATCAAGATGAACCGCAACCGCGACAAGGCCAGCAGCCTGAGCGGCGGCAACCAGCAAAAGGTGGTTCTGGGAAAATGGCTTAATAGCAAGTGCAAACTGCTAATTCTTGACGAGCCGACGCGCGGTGTGGACATCGGGGCGAAATACGACATTTATCTCATCATCAACGAGCTCGCCGCCCAAGGATACGCCGTCATCATGATCTCGTCGGAATTGATTGAAATAATCGGCATGTGCGACCGCGCCTACGTATTCAACGAAGGGCGCGTCGCCGGGTGCGTGTCCGGTGGGGATATGAACGAAGCGAATATCATGCGCATGGCAATTCCGCTCCGGAAGTCGGTGGGATCGGGTGAATCGGCTTAGCTGACGACAGCGCCAACCTGCGTACAAGAGAAAAGGAAAAGATGGAAATGACCTCCCTGGAAGAAAGCTATAAGGAATCGCGTCTGAGCTATATTCTTCGAGAACATACGACCGTAATCGTCTTTGTGGTCATGTTCTTGGTCTGCTGCCTGTTTTCCAGCAAATTCTACTCTTATGGAAATCTGGCCAACGTCATGCGCCAAACCGTGCCGCTGGGAATTGGAGCGATGGGCATGCTGTTCGTCATCCTTACCGGCGGCATAGATCTTTCCGTCGGTTCCATTCTCGCCGTCGGGAACGTCGCCTTGGCCCTGTTGTCCCTCAAGTACAATATCGAGACCGGCATAGTGTTGTCGCTTCTTCTGTGCAGCGCCTTCGGCCTCGTTTCCGGACTCATCGTAACCAAGGGAAACATCAATCCCTTCGTCACCACCCTGGCCATGATGACCATCCTCCGCGGGGTGGCCATGATTCTCACCGGCGGCCAACCCCTATTCCTCACTGACGAGCGTTTCGTCAACCTTTCCAGCGATTCCTTCGCTTACATCCCCTATCCGTTTCTACTGCTGATCGCCTTCGTGGCGATCTGTCATATTCTTCTCCGCTATACGGTGTTCGGCCGGATCATAGTCGCTATCGGCTCGAATGAAACGGCCGCGAAATACGCGGCGATCAAGGTGGACCTGTTCAAGACCCTCGCCTATGTCTTTTGCGGCTTCGCCTACGGATTGGCGGCCATCGTTGTCGCCTCCCGCACCAGCGTCGGTTCTCCGAAAGTCGGCGAAGGCTATGAACTAGACTCCATCGCGGCGGTGGTGATTGGCGGCGCGAGCCTGAAGGGCGGCCGGGGCACGGTCATCAACACCCTCATCGGCGCCCTAATCATCAGCATGATTTCCAATATTATGAACCTCATGAACCTTTCCGGCTATCACCAGCGAATCGTCAAGGGGGTGATCATCCTTCTCGCCGTTCTTGCCGAAGGTTTGAAAAACCGTCGTGGCAACGGCTAGCTCTACAACGCGGCATTTACGGGAACCGCATCCGCAAATGCCGCATGAAGTTAGGGTTGCCAGATATCCGGAAGGGAATGGTGAAAAACGGCGCGAAGTTTCTTTCGCCATGCAACCTTTTGATCACACGACTGTTGTGGGTGCAGTTCCCACAACAGTCGCGTAGTGGGATTAGCCGGCCTTGCGCCGCCCTGCTCCTTGCTTCCTACGCAGGCAGCTATATGACCGGGGCCGATATCGTCATCGCTGGCGGTTACACCAGCCTATGACGCGGTGTTTCCCAGCCGCGGCGACGGTTTATGCGGCGGGCGGCGTGGGAGTGAAGCCGAGGGTAAATTTGCATCCGCCCTCGGCAAGATTCGCCACCTCGATGGTGCCGGAGTTTTTCTCGACAATGTTGAAGACGATGGTCAGGCCGATGCCATGGTATTGATCGTCCTGTGACTTGCTGCTGACGAAAGGCTCGAAAACGTCCTCCAGGCGGCTAAATTGGATGCCGGGGCCGTTATCGATCACCTGGATGACAATCCTCTCCGGAGTGGTGGAGGAGAAATCCACCCGAACCTCCCCGCCGCCGGGCATGGCCTCCATGGCGTTACGAATAAGATTGATCAGCAGCTGACGCATTTCCTTGATGTCTGCGAACATGGCGGTTTCGCAGCCGGTCGGCGGCGGGACGACGCTGAGTTTGATTCCCGACCTGGTGGCGTTGAAGCGGAGCAGAGTGCAGAGGTCGACGGCGAGACCGTGCAGATCCACACAGTCCTGATCCTTTCTCGCGTTGCCGGAAAAGCCCACCAGATTGTCGATGATGTTTTGAATGTTTTTCGCTTCGTCCCCCGCCCTCCTGGCTGTGTCCCGGAGTTGTCCCTCCGGCAATTTGCGCATCAGGAAGCTGAGATAATTGCCTATGGCGGCGAGAGGATTGTTGACGTCGTGGGCGACCCCGGAGGCCAACAGTCCGACCGATGAAATATTATGGGAGAGGATTAACCGGCTCCGGAGGCGCTCCCGTTCCGACACATCGTGAACTATGAGCATGGCGCCGATGCCGACCGTTCCGTCCAGCACCGCCTGCACCTGATAATCGACGATGATTTCGCCGTCCCTGCCGTTGAAGGTGACGGCGTGTTCCCTGCAACCGACCCCGCCCGAGATGACTTCCGCCAGGGCGCGGATGGGACATACCTGCCCGTCGCCGGCCAGGCCGAAAATGCTGGAGGTGCCGATGGTGGCGGCGTCGAACCCCGGGAGCATGCTTCGTCCGACCCGGTTTACGAATTGCAGCGTGCCCTGGTTGTCCACGATGACGATAGCCAGCGGAAGATCCTTCAACAATGCTTCGGTATACAGAACCAGGTTGAAGAATCGTTCGCGATCCCGCTCGTCCTGTTCGGTGTCGGGAACCTGGGCGTAGGCTAACCGCAACAGGCTGCGGCGATCGATATTTCCGGGGGAATCCGTGAGCAGAATCTTGCCATGCCTGATTATGGTCAGCCTATCAGCCAACCGCCAGCCATCCTCCAGTTGCTGCGTTGCCCAGAGGACGGTCATTCCCTCGGCAATCATCCGCTTGAGGACGGCCATAATCTGTTCCCGCCTGTAAACGGGAAGGTTTTCCAGCGTCTCGTCCATGACAATGAGGCGCGGGCCGGTAAATAGGGTCGCCAGGACTTGAATGAAGAGGTGCTCGGGTAGCGGGTATTTTTCCAAGGGAACTTCCAGCGGCAAATCGCGGATCCCCTGCTCCTCCAGCCATTCCGCCACTTTTCTGAACAGCGGCAATTTCCCAAACCAGTGGCGATTCGGCCGGCGGCACAGGCTGATGGCGATGTTCTCCGCAATGGTCTGGTGAGGAAACACCTGAGGCAAATACCCGGCCGATTCGACCCCGATCTTCCTGGCGACGCCACGATTGTACCTTCCGCACGGAAGCGAATCGAGAATCAGCTCCCCGGACGCAAGCTCCATTTCCCCCCGGAGAACATCGCAGAGGATGGTTTTGCCGCCGCCCTGCTCGCCGATGAGAACATGGAATTCCCCGCGCCGGATCTTGAAGTCGACGCATTTAAGCAATACGACTCCGCGGCGGACGACACTGGCGTCGCGCAAGAGAAGCCAGGCATCCCCTCTAACATCATTCGATTCCATACGACTTGATCTTGTTGTACAGCGTCTTGTAACTGATGCCGAGACGCTGCGACGCCTTTCGTTTATTGAAGCGCGATTCCTGGAGAGCCCGCTGGATGGCATCCTTCTCCAGCGCCTCCAAACTGCGGAAATCGCTCTCCGGCGCCGAACCCCCGGCTTCCCCACTGGCGAAAGGCGGTATGTCGGCGGCATGAATGACTTCGGAAGAGCATAACGCCCCGCATATCTGCACCGTATTTTTCAATTCTCTCACGTTGCCCGGCCAGGAATGGCGTTCAAGCGCTTCGATGGCCTCGGGGGAAAACCGTTTGCCGGTCCCGGCAATCAAGTGCTGGGCGATATAGCCGATGTCGCCCTTTCTCTCCCTCAAGGGGGGGAGATAAATGAAGGCTGCTTTGAGACGGTAGAATAGGTCCTCCCGGAACCGCCGCTCTTTGATGAGTTCGGGCAGGTTCTGGTTGGTGGTGGCGATGATTCTCACGTCGACGCACCGAGTGTCCCTGCCGCCCAGCCTCCTGACCATGCCATCCTCAAGCACCCTTAGAATTTTCGCCTGGCTGGACAGGACCATGTCCCCGATTTCATCGAGGTGGAGGGTGCCGGTGTCGGCCTGCTCGAAGATGCCGGGATAGGCCTTTTCCGCCCCGGTATAAGCCCCTTTCTCGTGGCCGAAAAGTTCGTTGTCGATGAGGGAATCCGGAAATGCCGAACAATTTATGCGCACCAGCGGCTTATGGTTGCGACGGGATTTGGCGTGAATGAAATTGGCAACCAGTTCCTTGCCGCAGCCGCTCTCCCCGGAGATAAGTACCGGCATGTCGGTTTGCGCCATCAGTTCCGCCTTATACAGGGCGGAGATAAGTGCAGGGGATTGGGTGAGGATTTCGGAGGCGTCCTCGTTCGGGATGGCGGAGGCGCTGTCCGGCGCCGGCGCGCCTTTCGAGAAGGAAACCGCGTTCTCGACCGTGTCCAGGAGCTTTTTGAAATCGAGCGGCTTTGTCAGGAATTCGTAGGCGCCAAGCTTGATTGCCTTAACCGCCGTCTCCAGCGTGCCGTAGCCAGTGATCATGATTACCGGAACGGCGGGCCGGAAGCGGCGGATTTTTTCGAGAATGACCAAGCCGTCCTCTTTCCCAAGCGATAGGTCGAGAAGGACGGCTTTGATTTTCTCCCCTTCGAAACAAGCCATGGTTTCCGTCTCGTTTCGCGCCCAAAGGCATTCGGAACCGAAGTCCCGGAAGTTCAACTGCAGGCTGTGAAAAATGCTGATATTGTCATCGACCACCAAGATATAGTTTAGATCTGACATATCCCGCTACCTTCCCGCATCAAGCATCCCGGCATACCGGTTGCAACTACACCGAGTCGCGCCTTACCAGTCTCAATGGTGGAAAGAGTGTCGAGATCCATGGGATCGCACAAAACGACCGGGTTGATGACACCACCACAAATCAAAGCCTCGGCAGCCAAATTCCCCCCGAGCCGGCTGTCGGAGACCACTGAACTTCGCTTCTCGTCAGCCGGAGAAACCCGGTCGAGGCAAACCGCAGGAATGCCAATTTCGTGAAATGGTGGCGGTGGACACATTGGCCATTTTGGCGAGTGGTTTAAGTGAAACAGGCGGCTTTTCATCCATGTCATGCCTTAAACATGAGGATCGTTTATGGGCATTTGGGTAATCGATTACCCATGATCATAAAATATAAGAATGCTGATGTAATATACCCTGCATTTATTAACTTGTCAATAGTCAAAGACGCGAAATGCGTCTACCTGAAAAAAGGCGCCAAGAAGCCCCCCGGAATAATAAATTGTTGCCAAAGGTGAAGCCGTTACCGGGGATGGAAGAGGCTTTGACGGCGGCAGGGGTGGGGGTGGAGAAATGACCGCTTTGGTCTTCCGTTTGCCCCGTTGTGGAAGCGTAACGAAGGTGTGGGTGAGGCAGCTTTTGGCGGCGTAGCCTTCTCCCATTGTGGCCATTGGTGTCCATCGTTGCTGGTTTTATGATAGTTCGGGGAGTTCGGTTAGTCAAACAAAAAAACCGCAACCCCTTGGGGTTGCGGTGGTTGTATTGGCACGCCGGAGAGGAGTCGAACCCCTAACCTAAAGATCCGTAGTCGATATAAGATACATTTTACAAACACAATGAGTTTAAGATGTTACGCGCATAATTACTTGTATTATAAGATGTTGTAAAACATCATTAAAACCATAAGCGAACATAAGCGCACAAGAAAACCGTATCTATTCGGGGGATTATTCGGGGGAAAGCACCTACTGACACAAAGTCAGTTGTCATACGGTTTGGATATCAACACCTCCCCATTCCTTTTCCCTCGGTCCGCCCCTGCCCCGCCGACGCTGTACGACACCCCCATTTCCTGGAATTGCCACCCATTATACAACTCCCGCGCTTCCGGGCAATCGTTCAGGCTGACCAGGGCCTTGCCCTTGATATCCTCCAGCGCGGCGCGGAGGCGGTGGTGGTCGGCTAGGGTGAACTTTTCGGCGTAGGTGGCGGTGTTGATGTACGGGGGGTCGCAGTAGAAGAGGGCGCCGGGGGACTCGTACCGGCGGATGAGGTCGGAGAAATCGAGGTTCTCGATGGTCACGCCCTCAAGGCGGGCGCGGATGGCGGCGATGGTGGTGGTGGCGGAGGTTTGGGTGAAGTTGGCCGGTTCGGTTTTCACGTAGCCGAAGGACGGCGACGCCAAGCGGCTGCCGAATGAGGCTTTTATAATGAGAAGGAAGCGGGCGGAGCGTTGGATGTCGGTCACGCCGGATTGGGCGACGGCGTCGTAAAACTCCTGCCGGGAGTGGGTCAGGTAGGACAGTTCGCGGCGGAGTTCGTCGGGGTGGTATTTGGCGACGCGGAGTAGGGTGACGAGGCGGCTGTCGGTGTCGTTGACGACTTCGGCTTTGGAGCGGGGTTTTCGGGACAGGACGGCGCAACCGCCGCAGAAGGGTTCGATATAGGTGGTGTGTTCAGGCAGGCGGGCGATGATGGCAGCGGCGGATTTGGACGTGCCGCCCAGCCACGGGAGGAGGGTGCGGCGGCGGGTTTTCACTGCTTCCAAAACAATGACTCAATTCTCTCGCATCTTCAGGTCGATAAAAGTAGCGGCCGACAGCGGGGGTTGACTCGCATCTCCCCCAGGGCGCTAGAACGCCCAAGCTGTCGGCTTTCAGCGGGAAATCTACGTTTACCCCCAATTCCCCCCTTCCCCATCGTCTCCAATCCTGATTTCGGTGTTGCGGCTGCGTGGCGGCGGCGGCGGTGTGCCGTCGCTGCGGTTGCCCATTTCCCGGACGTCGCGGTCGAGTTGGTAGAGGGCGGCGCGGTGTTTTTCGTAGCCGGCGGCTAGGTGGGCCAGGGTGGCGTCCACGCGGGAGATGGCGGAGGTGCAGGCTTCGATGAGGCGGATGAGTTCGGCGCGTTGGGCGGACTCGCGTTCGTCGCGAAGTTTTTCGCGGGCGGCGTCCTGCTCGTCCCGGGCTTTGGCGCGTTCGGCGTCGCGTTCGTCGCGGGCTTTGGTGGTGTACATGAACCAGAGCATGATGGCGGCCATGGGGGCGGACACCTCGGCCATCCGCAGGAAAATGTTGGTTAGCACATCGCCGCCGCTGCCGGGCTCTGCACCGTAAGCCATGCAGCCGGCGAAAAGTACAGGCGCAACGAGAATGCCGATAAGGGAAGGGAAACGGAAGAGGCTTTGCAGCATGGGGATAATCCTGTAGGCGGGGAAAACCCGCCGGGAACGCTTTGCCAAGGCGTCCCGACGGGCCGGAGGGGAGATGCGCGCGAGGGCTAGTTGCGGGAGGCGCCGGCGGCGAGGGCGCGGCGGGCTTGTTCCAGGGTATGGCCGGGGTTGGCGGCCAGGTATTCGCTTTCGCGGCGGAGCGTGGCGTTTTCGGCGCGGACAGCCGCGAGGTCGCGGCGGAGCTGCTCGGCTTCCTGCTCGTAGACGGTGAGGGTGGGACGGATGGCTTGGCGGATGAAGGCTTCGTTCAGAACCGCGTTGCCGTGCTCGTCGCGGCGCATGAGGGAGCCGCAGGCGTTATTGCCGCTGGCGATGCCGCGGAAGATGGCGGCTTCGCGTTCGAGGAGCGTGGCCGGGACAATGGCAGGGGCGGCGGGGACGCAGTCGGGGTCGCCGGGGCGGCAGAAATTGGGGTTCATGGGTGGTTCCTTTCCTGGTGTCAGATTAAAAAACAGGCAATTTGCATGCTGTCGCGGTTCAATTAGTAGGGAATTTATAGGCCAGATAGAGGCCTTCTTCGTCGAGGGTCTGCCGCACGATGGCAAACACCCGATCCTTGCGGGCTTCGAGCTGCTTGCGGATAATGAAGCCTTCGCCCGCCACCAGCTTGGCCCAGGCTTTTTCGAGCAGGACGTCGGTTTGGGTATGATCCATCAGTTTATAACCTCCTGCTGACGAGAAGTTCCGGAGTTCTCCAGCGCGGCTTTGATCTGCGCGAAGGTGCTTTGGACGCGGCCGGGTAAGGTGAAAAGATCCAGCTTGACCCCCTTCTGCCGGGCAAGCTCCTCGGTTTTGGCAACGGCGGCGTCAAGCGCTTCCTTCCCTTCCTGGTAGGTGAGTTCGCCGTTCGCCTTCTTGATGGGCTGGACCCGGTTGACGTAGACCCACTGGATGGCGTCGGCGATGATGCAGGTGAGGCGCTGCTCCTTGCGGGCGTCCCACCAGTCCTTGAATTCAATCCCCTTCCGGACGAGGTAGCCGATCGAGGCGAGGAGGACGCCAATATCCACGCCGCCGAAGCCGCCGAAAAGGGTGTTAAAGAGGTTGCTCATAAAGTGATATCCTTTGCTGAAGTGGTTTGCTATAATGCCCCGCAGGAGGACCATCATGACGACGATGACGAAAACAGTGAAAAAGCCGCGCACAGTCAGGAATAAACCGGTTGCCGCCAAGGCGACCATTCAGGTGACCGTTGACGCCAAGACCAAGGACCGATTGGCCAAGGTGTTCAAGCCCCAGGGGATGTCCCCTAGCGATGCGATACGGATGTTCATTAAGCGGGCGCTTGATAAAAACGATCCCTGGTACGCCCATAATACATCATCGCATATTCCCAACGCCGCCACTCGCGAAGCCTTAATGTCCGAGGTTGAGCCAATGGCCGACGACGAACTGGCGAAAATTTGGGGCGCGAAATGAGGGAGCTTTTCAAGACTAAGCAGTTTACAAAGGACGTTCTTAGGGCGCACGAGGCGGGCGCATGTACCCAGGAGGAGCTACAGAATGTTGTTGACATGCTCCGTGCCGATACACCGCTCCCGCCCAAACTGAAGAATCACCCCCTGAAAGGCGAATGGAAGCCTTCTTGGGACTGTCACATCAAGAACGACTTGGTACTGATCTATACCAAGGTTCCGGGCGGACTTCATTTACGCCGCCTCGCCAGCCATTCCGAGTTGTTCAGGAAGTAGCCCCTACCCCGCCGCTTCTGCCGCCATCTTCGCCACCAGGGCAATCATCGCCCGGTTCGCCTGCTCTTGGAGGATGGCGCGTTCCTCTTCCTTGACCTTGGTTTCCTCGGCAACGGCCCGGGCGCGGTACTGGATTTTGGCCAGGTTCTCGACCGTGTCCCGGACCCATTCGGGGGTGTCTTCGACCGGGCGGGTGAGCCAATCGGGGGAGAAATTGGCTTGGCTGACCGTGGTCCAGACTTTGCCCTGACCGTAGAGGACGCCCAGGTACGGGACTTCCTCGTGGGCGCCGCAGGTGCAGGGCCGGCAGGCTTCGTGGGCGGTGTCGTGGTGATCGAGGTGGTCGCGGAGGTCAACCAGCCAGGTTTTCGTTTCGGCGTCCTTTGAATTGTAATAGGCGCGGATGTCCTCGATGCTGCGGGTGTGCTTGATGAGGTCGGACAAGTTCCAGATGTCGCGTTCCTTCGAGCGACCGTCTTCGCCGGCGAGAACGCCGTCCAGCCAAGGGAAGAAATTCTTCGGTTCGTAGACTTTGATGTCGGCGAAGTTTGGGGTCTCGCCGTAGGCTGCTTGGATTTCAGCGAGGGACATGGATTGCATTTGTTCGGAGGTAGGTTTGGTCATAGAAAAGCTCCTAATTTAAGATGGTGAAAGATTGTTGGATATCCAGACCGCCTTGGACTTGGTAGACTTTATCGATATACCGGTACTCCTCGGCGAAGTCAGTTTCGTAGAGTTTGCAACGATTTGAGGTTCCGGAAGGTTTGATTGTTATTTGACCCTCAGGGTAAACTGATTGCATCGATATTGCTTTGCTGAATTCAGTTGAGGTTAAATATCCTGCGGCGCTATACCCCCCAAGTGCCATCACACCGCCGTCGCCACGGGTAACAGCCGCAAGAGTCTCCCGCGCCGATTTAAGATTTTGGCTTGACTGATTAAATGACGATGTTCCGTTTCCGCAGATTTCTACAGAAATAAGATACCCGGCCCCGCTATTCCCCCCAATCGCCATCACTGCCCCGTCATTACGGACAGCAGCCGCGAGAGCAGTTTTTGCCGTGGTGAGACTGGGGCCTGCCGCAAATGATGCTATGCCGTTTGAACTAATCTCTGTACCAGCGAGATTTGTTGTACTGCTCTTTCCACCAGTTGCCAAAACACTCCCATCACCACGAACAATAGCTGCAAGAGACTCTCTAGCCGTGGTGAGGCTTGGGCCAGTTGTAAATGATGATGTCCCATTTGCGCTTATATCGGTTGATGCAAGGGCGGGGGCAAGCCCAGCTATCACCATAACACCTCTATCCCCACGGACAACTGCAGCCATCCTGTGTCTACCAATGGTAAGGTTTGGTCCGGATGTGAATGACGAGGTTCCATTAGCGCTCACTTGGGTAATAGAACTATTTCCGCCATACCCCCCCAGAGCCATCACGCCTCCGTCACCACGGACAGCAGCGGCAAGAGCAGTTTTTGCCGTGGGGAGATTGGGGCCTGCCGCAAATGATGCTACACCGTTCGAACTAATCTCTGTACCGGCCAATACACTACCACTGTTTCCCCCAAGTACCATAACGCCACCACCCCCGCGGACAACGGCGGCAAGCTCACTTCTTTTAGTAATAAACGTGGGACCATACGCCCAATCAGTGAATCCCCCGGTCGGTATATATGCTTCAGCATCTACCAGTATTCGCGACGGTTTCACCGCCCCGGGCACATTCAACCCCACCGCTCCCGCCGGCGGTGGGTTGTCTCCGGTCCAGATGTTCCACCCCGAATCGCCACCACCACCGGCCCCGCCACCCTTAAAAAAACAGCCACCGCCCTTCAGCGCCACTTCCACGGGACTCCCGGCGACAAACGCCCCGGCCGCCAGCGCGGTCGTCCCGACCGGCTGAATCGGGTAGGTTGTCCCGTTCAGCTTCACGCTGTCGCCGACCGAGTAGCCCGCCGGAGCGGTAAAGCGGAGCGTCGTGATTTCGGGGAGAGGCGACGGCAACGCCCCCTTCGGTGTCAGGGAAAACACCCCGCCGGCATACGTGGCG
>JAVBQR010000104.1:0-24372 GCA_031548865.1 Planctomycetota bacterium | reverse complement strand
GCTGTTCAACCTGGTCAAAGCTCAAATTCTCTATCGCCAACCTCTATGAAGCAACCACGCTTTGGAGAGCCGTGTGCGGGAAAACCGCAAGCACGGTTCGGAGGGAGGGGAGGGCTACCGCGCCCTTCCCTACCCCTATCGATCTTAGGAGGTTTGCGGTGTAGAGGGTCCGGAGGCACGTTCAGCTACCGTAATTTACCAAAAGACACCCTACTAGGTTTGAATTTGTGATTCGCATCTGCATAGGAGATCCAGAATGGCGGAAAAGCCAAGAATCGCCGTAATTGGCAGCAACATGATTGACCTCATCACCACCGTCGACCGCATGCCCCGCATGGGGGAAACCATCGAAGCCCCGGCCTTCGACCTCGGTTTCGGGGGGAAGGGCGCCAACCAGGCTGTCGCCGCCGCGCGTCTCGGCGCCGAAGTGCTGATGGTGACCAAAGTGGGGGACGACCTGTTTGGCCCGGGTTATATCGAGAACTTCAAAAAGCAGGGGATTGACACCCGGCATGTCGGGGTGGTGGCCGGTGCTTCGAGCGGCGTCGCGCCCATTTTCGTCGACAAGCAGGCGAACAATTCCATCCTAATTATCAAAGGGGCGAACCAGTCGCTGTCCCCCGCCGACATCGATGCGGCGGCGGCGGATATCCGGCGTTGCGGCATAATCATTCTCCAGCTGGAAGTGCCCCTGGAGACGGTCTATTACGCCATAAAATTCGGCGCCGAAAACGGCATCCCGGTCCTGTTGAATCCTGCCCCGGCCGCGCACCTGGATTATGAAGCGATTAAAACCCTCGCCTTCCTGGTGCCGAACGAAACGGAACTCGAGACCATCACCGAATGTCCGGTGGGAAACTTGGACGAAGCGCGGGCGGCGGCCGGTAAACTCCTTGACCGGGGTGTCGGGAACGTCCTGGTGACCTTGGGCGCCAAGGGATCCTTGTGGCTCAGCCGGGATCATGGCGAATTCCTCGCCCCTCCCCATCCGGTGACTCCCCGCGACACCACCGGCGCCGGCGACGCCTTCATCGGCAGTTTTGCCTACCACCTCCTGAAGCTTGGCGACGTCAAGGAGGCGATGATCATGGCCAACCGCTATGCCGCCGCCTCGACCATGAAGCCCGGCACCCAGAAATCCTTCCCCACCGCCGAGGAATTCCGGGCGATGCGGTAACCGCTTGTTTCATGAAAAAAGCCCGGTCACCATAGGGTGGTCGGGCTTGATTTTCCGGTCTCGGCTTCACACCTCTTCAACCTCAACGTCCATAACCCGGGTCTTCGATTCGCCTCTGTTTTTGCCGGATGGCTTCCGCGAACCCGGCGCCTGCGGCTGGACCGGGGACTCTTGCCGCGACAACTCCATTATCGATTCGCTCACCGCGGTTGGGGAGGGGAATCGCAACCGACTTTCGTAAAGGCGATCCTGCGCTTCCTCAAGGTTGTCGAAAATGTCCAGGCCAATCTGCTCACGCATGTCCCGCGCGCCGGACTGGTGCCCTATCCTGCGGCCCAAATAGAAGCAGAACAAGGGGAAAAACAACAGGTACAATCCGCATGGCAACCCGGCTACCGCTTCCCCGGTCAACAACACCAGGCAGGGCAGTAGAAACAGCAGGATCAATACCACGTAGAAAAGAATCTTCACCACCCGAACCGTACTGTCGCGCCGCGAACTCGTCAGCACCGACGCCAACGGAACCGTCAACACCAGCAGCAGGAACGATGTCGCCGCCGCCGCCCATAGCAGCGCGTCGGCAGTAAACCAGCGGTTGAACATCGCCATATCCATCGATCTGCCCCTATTTCGCCGGTCGATTATTTCACCGCCAGATTCACCATCCTGCCCGGCACCACCACCACCCGCGCCACGGTCTTGCCGGCGAGATAACCCTGCACCTTGCCGTCGGCCAGCGCCAGCTTCTCCAGCTCTTCCTTCCCTAAATCCGGCGGGGCCAGCAACTTGGCACGCACCTTGCCGTTGATCTGCACCGGAATTTCCAGCAAATCCTCCTTCGCCGCCTCGGCGTCGTATTCCGGCCACGCGGCGGAGAAGATGCTCTCCGTATTCCCCATCTTCGACCAGCATTCGTCAGCAAAATGGGGAATAATCGGGGACAAGGACACCAGAATAACTTCCAACGTTTCCCTTAGAACCGATGGATGCGCCTGGTCGCGGCAGGAGCGCAACTGGTTGAGAAGCTCGTTGGTGCGGGCAATTGCCGTGTTGAATTGGTAGCCGCCCTCAATCGAGTCGGTGATCTTCTTGACGCACTGGTGCGTCTTGCGGCGGAGCGCCCGGTTCACTTCGTCAAGATCCTTCGGTAGGCTGGAGCCCTTGGCCGAAATGTTCGGCAGGCTGTCCATCACCAGCCGCCAGAGACGGTTGATGGTCCGCCAGGCGCCGTTGATGCCGTCCTCGGTCCAGACCTGCATGCGGTCCGGCGGCGAATCGGACAGCATGTAGAGCCGGACCGTGTCGGAACCGTATTGGTCCATAATTTTGTCCGGGTCGACGATGTTCAATTTCGACTTGGAAATCTTGGTCATCTCGAAATGCACCTGGTCGCCGCCGCATTTCTGGCAGATGAGCTTGAACCCTTCCTTCTCGAGGGCGGCTTCGTCGAGGCTCTGGTTCTCGATACGCTTGAAGAGGCCGCTGGCCGTTTCGTCGTCGACTTCGCTCCCGTCCAGCCGGACCACGTCGACGTCGTCCAAGCCAATCCACTTGCAGCTTTCGCAGCGGTAGGCGACCTTGCAGACCATGCCCTGGCAGAACAGGTTCGCGAACGGTTCCTCGAAGGGGACCAGCCCGAGGTCGTGGAGAACCATGGTGAAAAACCGCGCGTACATCAGGTGCATGGTGGCGTGTTCGATGCCGCCGATGTATTGGTTGACCGGGAGCCACTTCTTCACTTTTTCGGCGTCCCAGCATTTCTCGGAATTATGCGGGTCGGCGAAGCGGATTTGGTAGAAGGACGAATCGACGAAAGTGTCCATGGTGTCTGTTTCCCGCCGCGCCGGCTTGCCGCATTTCGGGCAGGGGACATTCAGGAACGACTTCGACCTGAGGAGCGGGTTTCCCTGCCCGTGGGTGAAATCGATGTCGGTGGGTAGCAGGACCGGCAGGTCCTTCTCCGGCACCGGGACGATGCCGCAGGCGTCGCAGTAGATCATGGGAATGGGGGCGCCCCAGTAGCGTTGGCGGGAGAGGAGCCAGTCGCGGAGGCGGTAGTTGACCTGTTTCTTGCCCTTCCCTAGATGGTCAAGCCATTCGACAATTGTCGGGATGGCCTGGAAATTGTCCGCTTCGCCGGTGAAAGGCCCCGAGTTGACGATCTTGCCGGCCTCGACGTAAGCGCCGTTCCAAGCGTCCGGTCCGCTGCCGTCCGGCGGCTGGATGACCTGGACAATCGGCAGGCCGTACTTCTTGGCGAATTCCCAGTCGCGCTGGTCGTGGGCTGGCACCGACATCACGGCGCCGGTGCCGTAGGTCATCAAGGCGAAATTGGCGACCCACAGCGGCACTTCCGCGCCGTTCACGGGGTTAATCACGTGGAAGCCGGTGAAGATGCCTTCCTTCTCCTGGACGGCGAGTTCCTTGGCGGAGGTCCCGCCGAGGCGCATTTTCCGGACCGCTTCGCGAATCTTGTCCGCTTGCGGCGTTCCGGCGATGAGTTTCTCGACCAGCGGGTGCTCGGGCGCGACCGACATGAAGGTGACGCCCCAGAGGGTGTCGGGCCTGGTCGTGAAGACCGGGATCGGGTCGCCGGTTTCCTTCACCTTGAAGGCGACTTCGGCGCCGATCGATTTCCCGATCCACTCCTCCTGCATCGCCAGTACGGCGTCGGGCCAGTGGCCGCGGAGTTTCTCGTGTCCCTGCAGCAAACGTTCCGCGAACTGCGAGAGGCGGTAGAACCACTGGTTCATGTCCTTCTGGACCACCTGCGAGCCGCAGCGTTCGCATTCGCCTTCCTTGACCTGTTCGTTGGCGAGAACGGTCTGGCAGGAGTCGCACCAGTTCACCGGGGCGGTTTTCTTGACGACCATGCCCTTCTCGTAGAACTTGAGGAAAAACCACTGGGTCCATTTATAGTATTCGGAATGGGAGGTGGCGAATTCGCGGTGCCAATCGTAGCCCCAGCCGGCGCGTTTCATTTGCTCGCGCATGCGGGTGATGTTCCGTTCGGTGAATTCGTGGGGGTGCACGCCGGTGCGGATGGCGGCGTTCTCGGCCGGGAGGCCGAAGGAGTCCCAGCCCATCGGGGAAAGGACGTTGTAGCCCCGGAGAATCTTGTAGCGGACCATGACGTCGCCGATGGTGTAATTGAGGACATGCCCCATGTGCAGGACACCGGAAGGGTAGGGGTACATGTTGAGAACATAAAAGGGCGGACGCTCGTTCTGCCGGTTCGCGAAGACGCCTTCCTTCTCCCAGCGTTTCTGCCATTTCTGTTCGATTTTATGGAAATTATACTCTTCGTCCGCCATGGTCATGTTCCTGTCTTGTGTGTTTAACGAAGGCGCGTATTCCAGTGCGGGTCTGCCCCAAAAATGCCGTTATCGAACAGCCCCGAGATAAAAAAACGCGCCGCCTCGGGCGCGCCTTGTTGGCAAGTGACATTTTAGCGACGGCGGGGGTGCAATGCAAGGCTGGAAAATTATCGGTAATTTTACCTTGTCTTAGGTCAGGCAAATACCCCGTGAATGCTCTCCACCAATTCCTCGGGACAATGATGCCGAAAGAACGACCGGCCCAGCACCACCTTGTGCGCACCCGCCGCGATGCAGTCCAGGGCAATGCCGGCGTCCAGGCCTCCGTCCACCGCCACGGTGACCCGGGGATTGACCGCGTCCACCAAACGCCGCACGCTTTGAATCCGCGTTTCGGAATTGGGGATGAAGACGGAGTGCGGTTCGCCGGGGCGGGAGGTCATGACGAGTATCTCGTCCAGGAGCGGCAGGTAGGGGTGAAGCGCGGCCGGTTCCGCATCCGGCGACAGGGCGAGGCCGCCGCGGATGCCGTGGCGCTTAAGTAACGCCAGGAGCCCCGCCACATCGTCCGCCGCCATCGCCTCGACGTGGAAGATGGCGGTGGCCATCCGGTACTGGACGAAACGGCGAATCAGGCGGCCGGGGGAAAGGGTCATGAAATGCACCTCCACCGGCAGGCTGATGCGGCCGTGCATCGCGTCGAACCAATTGTCACCGAGACCGGTCAGGGTCACGAACTGGCCGTCCATGACGTCGGCGTGAATGCTGTCGGCGCCGGAATCCTGGATGCGCCGGATGTCGCGGGCGGCATGGCCGGCGTCGGCGGCGAAGGCGGAAACGGAGAGGGCGGCCACATTCAACCCTTCGCGTCGGGCGGTCCCGGCGGATAAATGTATTCGGGTTCGCGCCGTCCCTTGGGGCGTTCGATAAATTCCAGGGTGATACCCACCAGGTCTTCGGTGTCCAGGTAGGCGTAGGCGCCGTCGCCGTCGAGGCCGAAGCCGGAGCCGTCCATGGTGACCGAGAAGCCGGCCTTCCCGGCGTCGGCGAGGGACTCCTTCATGCTCTTGGTCAGAACGCCGAGATGCTGGACGCCGTAGCCGTGCTTGGCGATATGCTCGCTGTAGACGGTGTCCCCCTCCAGCGGCTGGATAAGCTCGATGCGGAGGTCGCCGATGTTCGCCAGGCCGATGCGGCTGGAATAGCGGGTGGGGCGGCCGTGGCGGTGCTGCCGCGGAACAAACTCGTGGTCGTAGGTGTACACGGACCAGGGGCCGACGCCGAAACGTTCCCAGAAATTTCGCATCGCCTTCTCCAGGTCCGGCACGAGGATGGCGACCTGCGCGACGTTGGTAATGGGCAGGACCGGGGGCTTCTCGTCTTGAGGCATTCTCTATTTCCTTCCTTGAGGGCGATTCTCATATTCCGTAATATTTGCGGCGTAGCGTGTCGTATTTTGCATACAGTTCGGCATACAGCCGCACCCGTTCGGGATTCGGTTCGGCCAGCTTGTTCCGGTCGAAAAGAATAAACCGTTCGCTGATTTCTTCCGCCGTGACCCGGCTGCCGCGCCGCTTCTCGAACATCAGCATGGCAAGTAGCGCGCCACCGAACGCGCCACCTTCATCGTGCACCAGCCCGACCGCCTCGCAGTCGAAGACGTCGGCGATAATCCGCCGCCACTCGGCGTTACCCGTGCCGCCGCCGGTGAGCCGGAGCAGGTTCGGTTTCGGAAGAATGCGCATCTGCCGCTCGTAGCCCCATTTCAAGCCGAACACCACCGCCTCGGCCCCGGCGCGGATCAGGTTCTCGCGGGTCAGATTGTTGCTGGTCATGCCGGACAGCGTGCCGGTGGCGTCGGACAGGGGCGGCATGCGTTCGCCGTTGAAGAAGGGGTGGAGCATCAGCCCTTCCGCGCCGACCGGAGTGGCGCCGATGCAGCGGGCGAACTCCTCGAGGCTCATCCCGAAAAGGCGCTGGATGGAAGTGGTGGCGGAGGTGGCGTTCACGGTGCAGGTAGTGAGGAGCCAGCCGCCGGCCGCGCCGGCGAAAACCTGCATCACCGGGTCGAAGCCGGTTATCGGCTTATCGGAGAAAATGTTCAGGACGCCGGAAGTCCCCAGCCCCAGCGTCGCCGCCCCCACCACCACCCCGCCGGTGCCGAAGGCGCCCATCACGTTGTCGCCGGAACCTCCGCAGACCAGGGATTTTTCACTTAAACCCAGGGCGGCGGCAGCTTCGGGGCGGAGCGGGCCCACGCAATCCGCCGAGGCGATCAGTTCCGGCAGCGCCGCCTCGAGAAGGCCGGACGGATCGATAAGCCTCGCCATTTCCCGGTCCCAGCGCTTCTCCACCACCTGGAAATAGCCGGTCCCCGACGCTTCACCCGGCTCCATCACCGCCCGGCCGGTGAGCCAGTAATTCAAGTAGTCGTGCGGCAGCAGGACGTGGCGGACCTTCCGGTACAGCTCCGGTTCGTGTTTCATAACCCAGCGGAGCTTCGAGGCGGTGTAGCCTACGGGAACCGCCGTGCCGAGGCGTTCGGCCATGGCCGTTTCACCCCCCACTTCGTCGTGGAGCTCCTTGTTCTCCGGGGCCGTTTCCATGTCGTTCCAGAGCTTCGCGGCACGGAGGACGTTCCCTTCGCCGTCCAGCATGACCAGTCCGTGCTGCTGGCCGGAACAGCCGATGGCGTCGATGTCCCCGGCGCTGCAAGCTGATTTCTCCAGGGCGGAACGGACCGCCTTCTGCATCGCCGTAATCCACCAGGACGGGTGTTGTTCCCGCCGACCGCGATCGTTACTGATTATTTCATGCGGAGAGGAGCCGATACCGAGCACTTTCCCGGTGTCCGGGTTGAAGACCAGCGCCTTGGTGCCTTGCGTTCCGCAGTCGATTCCCATGAACATGCGCTTCCTCCTCCTTGCTGGTACCGCGCGGTAAAAAGTTGCCCCTATTTCTGCGCCATTCTGGTCTGCATCCTATTCCTGGCGATATCCAGGGTGACGGCGATAATGATGACCAAACCCTTGACCACCTGCTGCCAGAAGGCGGAAATCCCCATGATGGTCAGGGCGTTGTTGAGGACGGCGATCATCAGCGCCCCGAACATGGTGCCCACCACCGACCCGAGTCCGCCGGACATGCTGGTGCCGCCGAGTACCGCCGCGGCGATGGCGTCCATTTCGTAGGTCTGGCCCATCATGCCGTTGGCGCTCTGGAGCCGGCTGGAGAGCATCACCGCCACCACCCCGCAGAGAAAACCGCAGATGGTGTAGACGGCGATGAGAGTTTTTCTGACGTTGATGCCGGTGAGCCTGGCGGCCTGTATGTTGCCGCCGACGGCGAAGACCCGGAGGCCGAAATTGGTGCGTTTCAGCAGGAAGTGCGCGGCCAGGATAATCGCCAGGGCGATGATGATGAGATAGGGGATTCCGTGGTAGCTGTCGTTCCCGAGCCAGCTGTAGGAGAGCTTGGCGTTGACGATGGTCTGCCCGTTGTTGGCGAGAAGATAGGCGGCGCCGCGGAGCGAAGTCATGGTGCCGAGGGTGGCGATGAAGGGGGGAAGCCCGATGACCGCGACCAGAATGCCGTTAACCAGCCCCGCCCCGACGCCTATGGCGAGAGCCACCGGAACCGACAGGTACGCGGCCTCCCCCCTCGAAACCGACAGCCCCAGTACCGCCGCCACCGCCAGAATCGACCCCACCGACAGGTCGATGCCGCCGGTGATGATGACCATGGTCATCCCCGCCGCCATTACCATGTTCATGCTGGCGTTCCTGAAAATGGTGATGATGTTGTTGGCGCCATGGATCCGCGGCTCGACCAGGCAGAGCACGATGAAGAGGAGGATCAGCACGGGAAGGATGCCGAGGGTCCGGCTGAGGAAGATTGATTTCACGCGGTTCATGGCTGGTTCCTTGAGGAAAATTTTGCCGGGCGGATTTTCAGGCGGGACTGGCCTGGAGCCTGGACGGCCGGTAGTCCGCCTTGGTGACGCCGGAAGCGTAGGAGAGAATTTTTTCTTCGGTCATGTCGTTCTTGTCGCGAATTTCCGTGACGATGCCGCCGTTACGCATCACCAGAACCCGCTGCGCCATGCCGATGATTTCCGGCAGCTCGCTGGAAATGAAAATCACCGCCACGCCGTCCTTGGCGAGGTGGCCGATTAGCCGGTAGATCTCCCGTTTGGAGCCGACGTCGACGCCGCGCGTCGGTTCGTCGAGGATGAGGACGCGGGGGTGGATGGAAATCCAGCGGGCGAGAAGGAGCTTCTGCTGATTGCCGCCGGAGAGGGAGGACGCATGGGTGCGGGGAGTCGCGACGCGGATGGACATGGACTGGATGAAGCGTTGCGAATAATTCGTGGTGCCTTTGCCGGGGAGGTATCCCAGCGTGCTGATTTCCGGCAGGACGTTCATGGCGATATTGTCGGCGGCGGCCATTTCCAGGAACAGCCCCTGGCCCTTCCGGTCCTCCGGCACAAAGCCGATTTGGTTGCGGATGGCCTGGCTTGGCGTATCGACCCGGATTTTCTTCCCGGCCAGGGTCAGGGTTCCGGTTTTGCGGCGGTCGACCCCGAAGATGAGCCGGGCCATTTCCGAACGTCCGGCCCCGACCAGACCGGCGATGCCGAGAATTTCCCCCCTACCGACCGAGAAGGAAATGTCCTCGATCATCCCGCCGTCGCCGAGATTTTCCACCACGAAGTAGCCGGGCTGGACCTCCTGGTTCGAATCGTGCCTGAAGTAGTCGCCGAGGTCGCGGCCGACCATCATCGAGACGATGCGGTTCTGGTCGATTTCCCCCTCCTGCAGCGTGCCGATGAATTTGCCGTCGCGAAGGACCGAGGCGCGGTCGGCGATTTGCAGCACTTCGTCCAGGCGGTGGCTGATGAAAATGACCAGGATGCCCTGTTCCTTGAGCCGTTTCACAATCTTGAAGAGGTGCTGGATTTCCTTGTCGGACAGGGAGGCGGTGGGTTCGTCCATGATCAGGACACGGCTGTTCCGGGTGAGGGCGCGGGCGATTTCGATTTGCTGCTGTTCGGCGAGGCTGAGGTCGCCGGCGAGGGTCTCCGGCTTGAAGGGGGCGCCGAGTTCGTCGAGGATTTCCCGGGCCATGCCGTTCATCATCCGCCGGTTCACCAGGCCGTGGGAGCCGATGTTCTGGCCCATGTAGATGTTTTCCGCCACGGTCATGTGGGGGGCGATGGAGAGCTCCTGGTAGATGAGGCAGATGCCCTGGCGGATGGCGTCGGCGGTGCCGTTGAAACGCACTTCCCTGCCGTCGAGATAGAGCTTGCCTTCGCTAGGCGGCAGGACCCCGGCGAAAAGTTTCATCAGGGTCGATTTGCCGGCGCCGTTCTCGCCCAGAAGGGCGTGGACTTCGCCCTGTTTGAAACCGACCGTGACGTCGTTGAGGGCGCGGACCCCGGCGAAATTTTTGCTGACGTGTTCGGCCAGTAGAAAGTCCATGGCGGCTCCTATGATAAAGCGCTTCCTGCTGGTGGAATTTAAAGGAAATCGAGCATATACTCGCCACGTATTGGAATTGTGAAAATGCTTATCGCCGTGTCAGACGAGGAAGCTATGCCGGAGAATCACTTTTTCAGCCGGTGGTTAGACTGGAAAAAGTGATTTACGGCATAGCTGACGAAATATGACACGGCGATAAGCGTTTTCACAAATTCAATACGCGGCGAGTATAACCGCTGCTCGATTTCCTTTAAGGATTCCAGGGTTCATTGTGGCGTTGGCAATTTTCCGCAGCTCGGCATTTCTCAGTCGGCCCAGAAATTCTTCCCGGTCGCCGCTTCGCCGATCGGGCCCCAGAGCGGCCATTCGTCGACGTTTTCCTTGGTGAGGAGCTTCACCGGGATGAGGACGGTGTCGTTCAGGAGCTTGCGGCCCTTGGCCAGGCCGGCGGCAACTTCCATGGACATGTAGCCGAGGTTCTTGATCTGCTGCGCGGCGGTGGCGAGGTAGAAGGAGCCCGGCGCCTTCACCGCGTCGATGCCGTCCGGGTGGCCGTCGACGGCGGTGATGATGATGTCCTTGCGGCCGGCCTGCTTGATGGCGAGTTCGCAGCCGAGGCTGGTGGGGTCATTGATGCCGAAGACGCCGTTGATTTCGGGGTGGGCGGTGAGGAGATCGCCCATGATGCGGTAGCTTTCGTCGCGTTGGGCGAGGCCGTTCTGGTTGTCGGACACGATGGTGATGCCGGGGTATTTCTTGAACACTTCGCGGGCGCCTTCGACGCGGTCCATAATCGCGGTGACGGGGGGGCCGTTCAGGATGACCACGTTACCCTTGCCGTTCAGCTTGTCGACAATGTACTGGGCCGGGAGGCGTCCGGCGGCGATGTTGTCGGAGGTGACGGTGGCGTCGACCCCGCCTTCGGCGCCGACGTCCATGGCGACGACGATGATCCCCGCTTCCTTGGCGCGGCGGACCGCCGGTGCCATGCCGGAAACGTCGACGGCATTCAGGACGATGACGTCCATGCCGGCGGAAATGAAGTCGTCAATCTGCTGTGACTGCTTGGACAGATCGTAGTCCCCGGACACCACCACCACTTCGCAGCCGGGGAAATGCTTGGTGGCCGATTCCGTGACGCCTTCACCCATGACGACGAAGCCGGGATTCCCGAGGCTTCCGACCGTCACGCCAACCCGCTTTACCTGCCGTTCGCCGGCTTGGACCAGCGAAACAGCCAGAATCAGAAGAAACGCCAGACCGAGGAATTTTCTCATTGCCTTACCCTCCCAAAAGAAAAGAAATGGCGCCGGACGGTGCCAACCTAATTGCCAGTGCATTACGCGAAAATCACCTTGGTGTGTTTTTTGATCTCTTCCAGCTTCTTCCGGTCGGCGTCGGGATTGGTGACGAAACCGCTGATTTCGTCCCAGTCGCAGTAGGACATGACCCCGGAGATGAGCAGCTTGCTGCTGTCGGCGAGGACGATTCTGGTCTTGGCGCGCTCCATGACGGCGCGCTTGAACTCGATGTCGTTCAGTTCATTGACGACCGGACCGTTGAAACCTTTCACCCCGCTCGAGTCGAGGAAGGCGACGTCGATGAGGATGGTGCGTAAGGCCATCGAGGCCCAGGCGCCGTGGGTGCCGAGGATGTCCCCCCTGAGGATGCCGCCCAGAACCATGATGCGGTTTTGGGCGTCGGAAAGCTTGGACGCGGCGAGGATGGAGTTGGTCAGGATGGTGAGCCCCGACATGGTGTTGAGGTGCTTGGCGACGCAGACGGTGGTGGAACCGGCGTCGATGAATACCGTCCCGCCGGCGGGAATGAACCCGACGGCCTTGGCGGCAATGGCGTTTTTCGCGTCGATGTTTTCGACGATGCGTTCGTCGATGTGCCGCAGGGCGGTGACGTCGGACTTCAGGACCGCTCCGCCGTGGGTCTTCTGCAGGACGCCGACCTCTTCCCAATACTTCATGTCTTTACGGATCGTTTCCATGGAAACGTCGAAGCGCTGCGCCAGTTCGCTCACCTTGATGCTGCCGTCGACGGTGATGGCGGCGAGGACTTCATTGCGTCTTTTTTCCGAGGTTAGGCCCACGCCGCGTCCTTCCGCTGCCAGTGAGTTGTGCCGGATGACAGGGCATGCAAGAAACCGCCCAGAATGCACTTTGGTACATACGAGGCTGAAGCAGGGATCCGGAGGTTTTTTACCCGTAAGTAAATAACTGGACTTTTGCAAAATCACCATTCAAACCGCCGAATGGCGATTTTGAAAAAGCAAAAACCCTTGAAATTCGGGCAAAAACGATTTTTGCAAAGTGGCGATTGGCGGTTAAATCGCCACTTTGCAAAAGTTCAGTAAATAACGACAACTGCACCGCTGCCATAAATATGGGCGCGATAGAAGCTATTGTTGGGTGAAGCCATGTGGTGCGGGTAGCGTGGGGGAGAGGAAGTCGTAACGGCTGTGCCAAATTATTTGTTTCAGGAGAGGCCGGTTGTCGGCCTGCTTGGTTTTGTTTGCGGATCGTGAAAATCCCCTTGGTGTGTTTGTGTTATACCGCGTGAATCATGTTTTGGCAAGTTTATTCACAAATTTAGCCAAAATTTTTTTTGGTAATATTTGGTTTTAACTGGCCTTGTCCCTTCAACATATTGTCAGCTCTACCGTTGCGGCAGGGAGCGGGGTATCTTGAAAGCGAATAATTTCCTCGCTTTTCTATTCCGCTACGTGCCGTCGTCCTTACGGCGGCACGACTTCCTGGCGCGCCAGGCAAAGGAGGCCATGGGTGAGCGGGTCACACCCCGGCCGGCAAGATCAAGGCTTGGGACGCCAGGTTGCAGGTGCTGCCCCGCTCGACAAATCCGACCCCCAGCTCCACTTTGCGGCAGTCGCGGCCTGCGTCGCGGTGCGTCGACATCCGGTCGATAAGTAGATCCAGCGCCAGCGCCCCGAAGCGATCCTTAGGCACGGAAATGGATGAAAGCTGGGGCTGGGTCAACCGGCAAACCGGGCGATCGTTAAATCCCACCAGTGACACTTCCTCCGGGACCGAAACGCCATGCTCAATCAGCGCGCGCATCACTCCGACGGACAGGGTGTCGTCGTCGGAAACGAAAGCGCTGGGCAGGTCCGCCCCCGAGGCGAGAATTTTCCTGAAATCCTGGTAGCTCTCCTCTTCGGTATAACCGACCTGGAAACGGTGCCGGGGTGACAGTTCGAGGCCAAAGTGCCGCAGCGCCTTTTGATAACCCGCGTCCCTCTCGCCGAAGCTGTTGATGTAGGTCTTGCATTGCAAATAGCCGATAGTACGGTGGCCGTTGGCGAAGAGGTGCTCGACCGCCTGGAAGGTTCCGACCCGGTTGTTGATGACCACCGAATCGAAGTCGATGTGGGTGAAATCGTTGTCCATGGATACGACCGGAACCGAGGCGAGCTTGAAATGATCCATGTCGTCGTCCAGCATTTCCGTGGCAAAAACAATGATGCCGGATATGCCTGAGCCGTTCAAATGCCGAATATGTTCCTCTATCGAATCGGTGGGGTCGATAAGCCGGACGATCAGGTTGAAGCCGGCGTTCCTGGCGTGTTCTTCGATTTGCTCCATAAGGAGCGAGTAAAACGGCGACTGGTTGAGGATGCCGCCATGCCGCTTGTGGATGACGAAACAGATATTGCGGGACAGGGGCGGCGTCTCCTTCTTGAACAGGTGGCCGTAGCCCAGCGCGGTGATTTCCCTAATCACCCTGGTCCGGGTCTTTTCGGCGATTCCCGGCTTGTTGTTGATAATAAAGGAAAGCGTCGTTTCCGATATGCCAAGCCGCCGGGCAATTTCCTTGTTTGTGAGCCCCATTTATTTTCCTTGCCGTCGTTCAGCGCGGTGCGGCGGCGCGGTCTTCCAGCCGCGCCTCGACCGGTTTCATGATATTACCTACGCTTTCGCGGACCATCAGTCTGATTCCCGCCGCCACCTTCCGGTAATCCGCGCTATCAGCCGGGGGGTGGGCAATTCGCTCAACCAGCAAATCCACCGCCAGAACGCCGAAATTATCCCGATGGCTGGCGATGGTCGTCAGTTGCGGTTGGGTCAACTGACAAACCGGGCGATCGTCGAATCCCAGCAGGGATATTTCTTCCGGAACCGAAACGCCGTGCTCGAGGAGGGCGCGCATGACGCCGACGGACAGGGTGTCGTCGTCCGAGACAAAGGCGCTGGGAAGCTCGACCCGGCCGGCGAGGATCTTCTTGAAATCCCGGTAGCTTTCCTCTTCCAGAAAGCCCAGCCGAAAACGCAGCTTCGGCGACGGTTCGATGCCGAAATGCCGCATGGCGCTTTGATAGCCCTCGTCCCTTTCGCCAAAGCTGTTGATGTAGATCTTGGATTGCAGATAGCCGATTTTCCGGTGTCCGTTCCTGACCAGATGCTCGACCGCCTTGTAGGTTCCGGCCCGATTGTTGATGACTACCGAATCGAAGCCGAGATGGGTGAAATCGTTGTCCATGGAGACGACCGGCATTTCGGCCAGTTTGTAGTGGAGCATATCCTCATCCAGCATTTCCGTCGCAAACACGATGAGGCCGGAGACGCCGGACTGGTTCAGATCCTTGATGTGGAGCTCTGGGGAATCGGCGGTATCGATGGTGCGGACATTCAGGTTGAAACCGGTTTTCCTGGCCTGCTCCTCGATTTGCTCCATTAGTAGCAGGTAAAACGGCGACTGATTGAGAATCCTACCGTGACGCTTGTGAATGACAAAACAAATGCTCTTGCCGGGGGGCGGGGTATCCTTCTTGAGGAGGTGGGCATAACCCAGTTTGACGATTTCCTTTATCACCCGGGCGCGGGTTTTTTCTGCTATCCCCGGTTTATTGTTGATGATGTAGGAAAAAGCCGTTTCCGATATGCCGAGCCGGCCGGCAATTTCCCTATTGGTGAGATCCATTGTATCCCCTGAACCGCATCTGCCTTCGCTTCGCACACATGCCTTCGGTTCACACGTCGCAACATGCATTCCGTCTTCAGTAAATTGTATTCGAGAATTTAGCTAACGCAAGCTAAGAGAAAATATTTAGCGAATTTTCAACGAAAAAAAGTATGCTTATTTGGCATAGCTCCAGTAACACGGGGAGAATACAGGGATTACGAATTTAATAGCGTTTAGTGAATTTAATAAAATTTTAGCTTGACATTTTGAGAACTTGCGATATGGTAAAGGAAGATTAGAGACATGCTGCATTTTACCCTTCAGTTCCGCAAAAACTGGCTCAACCTTACTCTTTGTGTAACCTTCATGTTCCCAAAGTGAGCCTACTCTCTTCACCTCAAGCAAATATACCCGAACCCATGGCCGGCGCCTTGTCTCATCCGCCTAACCGTGCCAACTCACCATGTCTATTTAAAATTATGGCCAGCCAAAGCTAAGGTAATCCGCGCTTCCCCTTCGTAGCACTTTTCTGTTTACACGAGTCCATGGAGACAAGTGATGATGGAACCGATCTGTTTAAGAAGAAAATCCATAGCGATCAGACGCGACCTTCTCACCATGATTTTTCACGGCAAGGCCGGACATACCGGCGGCTCCCTCAGTTCAGTGGATATTCTCACCGCCCTGTATTACGGGGTAATGCGGGTTGATCCTGCCAATCCAGCCTGGAAGGAGCGGGATTACTTTATCATGAGCAAGGGGCACAGCGTCGAAGGCCTGTTCTGCATCTTGGCGGATCTGGGGTTTTTCGAGAAAGAGGAATTGAAAACTTTCTGCGCTTTCGGCACCCGCCTCATCGGGCACCCCAACAATAAGGTCCCGGGCATAGAAATGAATACCGGCGCCCTGGGGCACGGTTTGCCGGTTGCGGCGGGCATCGCGAAAGGGCTGAAATTGTTCGGCCGCGACAACCGGGTGTTTACCGTTATGGGGGACGGCGAGCAGGCGGAAGGTTCGGTGTGGGAAGCGGCAATGGCGGCGGCATTTCATAAATTGGACAACCTCACGGCGGTTATCGATCGCAATCGCCTGCAAATCAGCGGCGACACCGAGAACGTCATGGGGCTGGAGCCGTTGACCGACAAGTGGCGCGCTTTCGGCTGGCAGGTCGCGGAAGTGGACGGGCACGATTTGGAAAATATGGTGCGCATGTTTGGCGAGAAGGGTAAGGGCCAGCCCCGGCTCTTTATCGCCCGGACCTGCAAGGGGAAGGGCGTGAAGGAAATGGAGAATGTCGCCAAGTGGCACCACGGCGTACCCGACGCCGCCCTATTGGACAGCGCCATGAAACAATTGGCCGACTGCGAGAGGAGCCTGTCATGAACAAGGGTCTGTCCTGCCGCGAAGCTTTCACCAACGAATTGACTAACCTCGGCCGCGCCAACCCCGACCTGGTCGCCCTGACTTCCGACGCCAAGGGCTCGACTTCGCTCGGAGTCTTCGCCGACGCCCTGCCGGCGCAGTTTATCGAAATCGGCATTGCCGAACAGAATGAAATCGGCATGGCGGCCGGCCTGGCCGTGGCCGGGAAACGGCCCTATGTCTGCGCCCCGGCGAGTTTTCTATCCGCCCGGGCCCTGGAACAGATCAAGGTCGACGTGGCTTATTCCCGCACCAATGTGAAAATCCTCGCCGTATCGGGCGGCATTAGTTACGGCGCCCTCGGCTTCAGCCACCATTCCACCCACGACGTCGCGGTCATGCGCTGCTTTCCCGGTCTCCGGGTGGTTTTGCCCTGCGACGAAACGCAGACCGTTGGCCTGCTTCGCGAGTTGGAGAAGACGGACGATCCGGCCTATGTCCGGGTCGGCAAAGTCGCCATGCCCCTGGTTTACGAACCCGGCACCAAGTTCAGCTTGGACAAGGCCGCCCGGCCCAGGGAAGGCTCCGACGCCACCGTCATCGCCTGCGGCGAGATGGTCTGGCCGGCGGTAGAAGCGGCGGACCTGCTTGCCAAGGAGGGCGTCAAGGTCAGGGTGCTGGACATGCACACCCTGCATCCCCTGGACGAAGAGGCGGTGCTTGCCGCCGCCGCCGAAACCGGCCGCATCGTCACCATTGAGGAGCACAGCATCAACGGTGGCCTCGGCGCCGCGGTCGCGCTTCTCACCGCGACCCACCAGCCGATTCCGATCCGCGCTTTGGCTCTCCCCAACGCCAACCTGGTTGCCGGGGCGTCGCCGGAAGTGTTCAAGCACTACGGTCTGGATTCCGCCGGAGTCTGCCGGGCGGTCAGGGAACTATTGGCCAAGGGGTAAACGACGCCTTTCTTTTCAGGGGAATTTCTCATGTCCGACAAATTCATCCTTTCCGTCGACCAGGGCACCAGCGCCACCAAATGCGTATTGATTGACAAGAACGGGGCCATTGCCGCCAAAGGCAGTTCCCCCCTCAACGAAACTTATCCCGCCCCGGGTTGGGTCGACCAGGATCCCGAAGAAATATGGCAAAGCGTCGGCAAGGCGGCAGCCGCCTGCCTGGCCGGCCGCGACCCCGCCTGCATCGAAGCGGTGGCGCTTTCGACCCAGCGCGAATCGATGCTTTTGTGGGACAGGAAATCCGGGAAACCCCTTTCCCCGCTGGTGAGCTGGCAGGATCTCCGCTCGGTTGCCGAGTGCGAGAAAATCCGCGCCGCCGGCCACGGCGAATTGGTTCGGGAGCGGTCGGGTTTGCCCCTGGACCCCATGTTCTCGGCCCTCAAGGCCAAGTGGCTCCTCGACACCTATGATCCCGACCGCGCTAAAGCCCGCCGGGGCGAGGTGTGTTTGGGAACCATCGACGCGTTTTTCCTCAGCCGCTTCGCCGGGAACGATCATCTCACCGAAGCGGGGAATGCTTCCCGCACCCAGCTTCTCGACGTGCGGCGGGCGCTGTGGGACCGGGATCTCCTGGAAATTTTCGGAGTCCCGGAACAGTCCCTGCCCCGCATCGCCAAATCGAACGGACCTTTCCCAGCTCTCCGCGGCGTCGCCGGTCTGGTCGACGGCACGCCGGTCCTCGCCGTTCTCGGCGACTCGCACGCCGCCCTCTTCGGCCACGGCGCCTTCCGGCCCGGCAAGGTGAAAGCGACCTACGGAACCGGCTCTTCGGTGATGGGCCTCCTCGCCGACAGCGAGAACATGCACCCGGGCATTTGCCTCACCATCGGCTGGGACCTCGGCAGCCCGGCCCTAGCCGCCGAAGCGAACATCCGTTCCTCCGGCGCGACCATCCGCTGGTTGGCCAAACTGTTCGGGACGACCTCGCAGGCGGTTGCGGACGAAGCCGAGAAATTCGCCAATTCCGGCGGCGAAGGCGCGGTGATCATCCCCGGCTTCAACGGTTTAGGCGCACCGTGGTGGGATCGGAAAGCCAGCGGGCTAATCTCCCGCCTGACCCTCGATTCGAGCTTCGGCAGCCTGGCTCTCGGGGCTATCGAATCCATTCCGAACCAAATCACCGATTGTGTCGAACTGATTTCCGCCAATGTCGGCAGGATCGCTTCCCTATGCGCCGACGGCGGCCCGACCCGCAACAGTTTCCTGATGCAGCGCCAGGCCGATTTCGCCGGGGTGACGGTGGCGCGGTCACTGGACGCGGAAATATCCGCCATGGGCGCGGCCCACCTGGCCGGTTTGGGCGCGGGCTGGTGGGACTGGAAGGCGCTCGAAGCGCTCAAGCGTCCGGAGGAGGTATACGTACCGGTCCTGGCGCCGGAGAAACGGGAGGCGCAGCGCGCGCGGTGGAAGGAAGTGCTGGCGAAGGCGAAGAGCGGGAATTGACGACCAGGGCTGGTACCCAGTCAACATGGTGATTGTGTGGCATCGACAACACGCTCTGACACGAGGAATCAGTATGAGCAACCAAACCAACGTAACGGCACCGGTCGAGGATGTGGCGAGTGCGCGGGCTTCGTTCTGGGCGCGGGTCATGGAACACACGCCGTTAATCAGCTTCATCCTGCTGTTTATCGCCTTCAGCCTGCTCTCCCCCTATTTCCTGCGCCAGAGAAACCTGCTTAATGTCCTGGATCAGATAACCATTCTCGGCATCCTCTCCCTCGGCATGACGGCGGTGATTATCCTCGGCGGCATCGATCTGTCGGTCGGGTCCATCCTCGCCCTGTCGACCATGTCCATGGGTTGGATGACCAATATGATCGGGGTGCCGTGGGCTTTGGCCATTCCCATTTCCATCCTGCTCGGGGGAGTCTGCGGCCTGGTTTCCGGCCTCCTCATCACCCGCCTGGCCCTGCCGCCGTTCATAGCGACGCTGGCCATGATGTCGATTGCGCGCGGCCTCGCGAACCTGATAACCGACGGCTCGCAAATCATCGGTTACCCCGACTGGTTCACCGCCCTCTCCATCCACCGCTATTTCGGTTACGTCACCCCCACGGTCGGCATGTTCATCGTGCTGGCGATCCTCGCCTGGATCTTCTTCAAATACCGCCCGAACGGCCGCGCCCTCTACGCCATCGGCGGCAATATCGAGGTCGCCCGCCTGGCCGGCATCGACACCAAATTCCTCACCACCGCCACCTATACCGTCTGCGGCCTCCTCTGCGGGCTCGGCGGCATGGTCATGGCGGCCCGGCTCGATTCCTCCCAGCCCACCGCCGGCCTCGGCTACGAGCTTGATACCATCGCGGCCGTGGTCATCGGCGGCGCAAGCCTGTCCGGCGGCATCGGCAAGGTCGGCGGCACCATCATGGGCGTCCTGATTATCGGCGTCCTCCGTAACGGCCTGAACCTCACCAAAGTCTCGCCTTTCGTCCAGCAAATCGTCATCGGCGTGGTCATCGTCGTCGCGGTGGTCATGGACACCCTGCGCCGGCGCAGCGCGAAATGATTCCCCGGCCCCTTTGCGTGGCAAAATTCCAGCTGATATTTAAATTCCGGCGCGAGTGCGCGGAATGCCGTACCGGTCCGTGGTTGTCCGAGGAGATTGGTCATGAAAAAATTACTGTTGCTGTCCCTGTGCCTGTCGTTCGCCATCGCCGTCGCCGCGTTCGCGGGCGAGAAGAAGCCGGTCATCGGCCTCTCGGTCGCGAATCTCCAGGCCGATTTCTTCAACCAGATCAAGCAGTCGGTCGAAGCCGAAGGGAAACGCCTCGGCATTGAAATCATCACCCTCGACCCCAAGGGCGACGCCGCCACCCAAGTCAGCCAGGTTCAGGATCTGCTTGCCCGCGACATCGACGCCCTGATCTTCATCCCCGCCGGCGCCACCGCCGCCACCGTCCCGGTGAAGGCCGCGAAGGCCGCCGGCATCCCGGTCGTCACCGTCGACCGCAATCCCGACGGCGCCCCCGGCGACACCTTCATCGCCACCGACTCGGTCGCCGCCGCCCGCACCCTAGGCGAATTCGTGGTCAAGGAATCCGGCGGCAAGGGCAAGCTCGGCATTCTTCTCGGCCAAATCGGCACCACCCCCCAGGTCGAACGTTCCAAGGGTTTCGGCGAAGCCCTCGCCAAGGCCCCCGGCATCCAGGTCGTCGCCGAGCAGCTCGCCGAGTGGGCGCAGGACAAGGGCTTCGCCGTGGCGCAGGACATGCTCCAGGCCAATCCTGAAATCAGCATTTTCTTCGGCCAGTGCGACGCCACCGCCCTCGGCGCCGCCCAGGCGGTCAAGGTCGCGGCAGTCGACCACAAGGTCCTGGTCGTCGGCTTCGACGGAGATATCGCCGGCCTCAAGGCGGTCCGGGACGGCGTCCTGGACGCGACCATGACCCAGCAGACCCAGCTCATGGGCCGTATCGCCGTCACCTCCTGCCTCGATCTCCTCGCCGGCAAGAAGCTGCCCGCCCTCCAGATGCAGCCCGCCGTCCTCACCACCAAGGCCAACGTCGCCCCGTTCATCGAAAACCATCCGTGAGGCACACCGTCGCCATGAAGCATCTTTCGCGGTGCAGTTCCTGAAATGACCAGGGCGGATCCGCCGCCGGACCGAGTCCGGTTCCGGATCCGCCCGAATTCCAGCGGGGAATGAATCATGCTCGCCGAGACGAAAAAATCCGCCAGAAGCGCCGCCGCCGCCGTGCGATCCGAGGACGCTCCCCTCGACCGCGGCCTCAGCGCCCGGGGCGTGAGCAAGAGTTATTTCGGTACCGTGGTGCTGGAGCGCTTCAACATCGACATCAAACCGGGCGAGGTCGTCGCGCTCCTGGGTGAGAACGGGGCCGGCAAGTCGACCTTTTCCGGAATCATAGCCGGAGGCGTCACCCCCGACGCCGGCGGCAGCATGTACTGGAACGGCCAACCCTACCGTCCCGCCAATCCGCGCGAAGCCATGGACGCCGGCATTTCCATGATTCATCAGGAAATGCGCCTGCTGCCGGACCTGTCGATCGCGGAAAACATTTTTGTCGGCAACCTGCCCATGAAGGGCGGCCGCGTCGACCGCGCCGTCATGAACCGCCTCGCAACCGAGAAGCTCCGCCTCCTCGGCCTGGAAGTCGATGTCAACCGCGAGGTGCGCACCCTGCGGGTCGCCGCCCAGCAGCAGGTCGAAATCGCCAAGGCGCTGGTCAAGAACGCGCGCTTGCTGATTCTCGACGAACCCACCGCCGCCTTGGGCGGCGAGGAGACCGAGAAGCTCTTCGCCTGCATCCGCGACCTCCGCGCCGAAGGCGTGTCTTTCCTCTACATTTCGCACCGCCTCGAGGAAATCTCGCATATCGCCAATCGCATCGTGGTGCTCCGGGACGGGAAAGTGGTGAACACCCACGACCGCGCCGACATCGAGCAGAAGGCCCTTATCGCCGAAATGGTCGGCCGCACCGTGGACCGGCTGTTTCCGGTGGTCAAGCCGCCCGGGGAACAGGTGGTCCTGGAAGTCGAGAACCTGACCGGAATGGAGGACGCTTTCCGCAACGTATCCTTCAACGTTCGGGCCGGAGAAGTGTTCGGTATCGCCGGCCTGGTCGGCGCCGGCCGTACCGAACTGGTGCGGGCCGTCGCCGGTGCCGACCCCATCGTCTCCGGCCTGATAAGGATTGACGGGCGGGAGGTGCGGCTCAGGGGGCCCCGCGATTCGATAAGCGCCCGGGTGGTTCTAATTCCCGAGGACCGCAAAGCGCAAGGCCTGATTCTCACCCACAGCCTCGCCGACAACATCGCCTACACCAATCTCGACCTTATCAAGGAGAGGGGCTGGATCAAGCCGAGCCGGGTCATGAAGATGGCCCGCGAATCCATCCGCCGGCTGGGGGTGAAAGGCGCGCCGGAACAGAGCGGCAATTCGCTGTCGGGCGGCAATCAGCAGAAGCTGGTCATCTCCAAATGGCTCAACCGCAACCCCAAGATTGCCATCCTCGACGAACCGACCCGCGGCATCGACGTCGGCGCGCGGGCCTCGATTTACGAAACCATCGCCGAGCTGGCCCAACAGGGCATGGCGGTGGTCATCGTCAGTTCGGATTTGGAGGAGGTGCTGGGCTTTTCGCACCGGGTGCTGGTTTTGAACGCGGGCCGGTGCATGGGCATCCTGGACCGATCCGAGGCGACGAGCGTGCGGGTCATGGAGCTGGCGACCAAGGACTGACCGAAACCATCCACGACTAGGGAAAGGAGGCAGTTATGAAATTGTTCAGCCTTGAGGGGAATGTGGCGCTGGTCACCGGCGCCGGAAGCGGCATCGGCCAGGCCATCGCCGTCGGTCTTGCCGAAGCCGGGGCGGAGGTGGCTTGCTTCGATCGGCCGAACTCCTTGGACATGCAGGGCACGGTGGCGCGAATCGAGGCGGCGGGGCGGAAGGCCCGGGTCGTCGAAGGCGACGTCACCAACGAGGCGGATATGGAGCGGCTGGTGGCGGAAACGGAAACGCATCTCGGCGCCCTCACCCTGGCCGTCAATTGCGCCGGCATCGCCAATGCCACCGCCGCCGAGGAAATGCCCCTGTCGCAGTGGCAGAAAATGATCGACGTCGATCTCACCGGCGTCTTCCTGTCGTGCCAGGCCGAGGCCAGGAAGATGCTCCCCCGCCAGCGCGGCAGCATCGTGAACATCGCCTCCATGTCCGGTATCATCGTCAACCGCGGGCTCCTGCAAGCCCACTACAATACCGCCAAGGCCGGGGTAATCCACCTCACCAAGAGCCTCGCCATGGAGTGGGCGTCCCGGGGCATCCGCGTCAACAGTATCAGCCCGGGTTACACTTTTTCCCCCATGAACAAGCGGCCGGAAGTGGCCCAGCAGGTGATCAAATTCGCCGCCGACACCCCAATGGGCCGCCTCGCCGAAGTGGGCGAGATGGTGGGTCCGGCGGTGTTCCTCCTCTCCAACGCGGCCTCGTTCTGCACCGGGGTGGATTTGGTGGTCGACGGCGGATTCGTGTGCTGGTAACGCCATTATTATTTTGAAACTGGACTTTTGCAAAATCACCATTCAAACCGCCGAATGGCGATTTTGTAAATTCAAAAACCCTTGAAATCCGGGCAAAAACGATTTTTGCAAAGTGGCGATTGGCGGTTAAATCGCCACTTTGCAAAAGTTCAGTTGAAACTGTCTTGGAGCAGATTGGAGAAGCCATGGATAAGCGTTTTACCGGCAAGGTTGCGGTGGTCACCGGCGGAAGCCGGGGTATTGGCAAGGCGATAGCGAAGCGGTTCCTGGAGGAAGGCGCGGCGGTGTGTCTGGCGGCGAACGAGCCCCTGGTTCACGAGGCGGCGAAGGAACTGGCGCCGCTCGGGAAGGTCGTGGCGAAGGAAACGGACGTCACCGATTCGGCAGCCGTCAAGATGCTGTACGATTTTTCCGCCAAGGAATTGGGCGAAGTCGACATTTCCGTTCAGAACGCCGGCGTCATCACCATCGCCAAGCTCGAAGACCTGCCGGAGAAGGATTGGGACAAGGTGATGGCGGTGAACACCAAGGGCGTGTACCTCTGCTGCCGCGAAGCAGCCCTGCGCATGCGCTCCAGAGGCGTTGCCGGACGGCTCATCAACACCGCCTCCGGCCAGGCCCGGCAAGGTTTCATCTACACCCCGCACTACGCCGCCAGCAAATTCGGCGTCATGGGTATCACCCAGAGCTTGGCGAAGGAACTGGCGCCTGCCGGGATTACCGTCAATGCCTTCTGCCCCGGCATTATCGATACCGACATGTGGTCTTATAACGACAGCGCCTGGGGCAAGCTCCTCGGCGATTACAAGCCCGGGGAACTTATGGCCGAGTGGGTTTCGAACATTCCCATGGGCCGGGTCGGCAAGGGCGAAGACGTCGCCGCCTTGGTCGCCTTCCTGGCTTCGAAGGACGCCGCCTATATCACCGGCCAGACCATCAACATTGACGGCGGGATGTTCATGTCGTGATCCCAATGAATAGCGTATTGTAATTAGTTATGCGTCAATGGATTAGCTCGAAACAATAAAATAGGGCCGACGGCATCATCCGTCGGCCCCTTACGCAATCGCCTGGATTTTCGGACA